>NZ_NHSN01000045.1 GCF_016653405.1 Halorhodospira halophila | reverse complement strand
GTTGCTCTTGGCCTTCTTGTTGCTCATCTGACACCTCCGTCTTGGTCCAGGCGGGGGCAGTCAAAGGCTCAGGGCGCCCTGACTATACCCCCGGGGGAGGTGTCCAGGCCAAACGGGGTGCGGAGGATGGGCATGGTCATGCAGCCATCGGCATGCTTTCAAGGTGGTCGGCACGGACCCGCGCCGGCGACCGGAACCCGCTGGCGGAGGAAGGATTGGTTCAGCCTAAGCGGGGGCGGAGGAATCGAAAAATTGCCGAGACTCTAGTTTTTACAAGTTGTTGAGGGGTCGGTCTCCTGGGTTCGAGAAGCTTATCACTGCGCATCACCGCCCTTGGCCGCGTTTGCCTTTGAGGGTCAGAACCGGGCGGCCGGTTCGACCCACCTTCGGGGCCTCTTGGTCCTCTCTCTCGCTGCTGTTCTCCTGGTGCTGCTTCCATCCCCTCTGTGTTCGTTTCGCCTCCTGCTGCTGGCGCCACTCTTTCAGCTGCTTCACGGCCCGCTTGGCTTGTTCGTCCGTGACCTGTTCGGCTTCTGTGCCGTCCAGGTGCCGGCGGACCCGCTTCGCCGCCAGCCCTTCCCAATAACGGGGATGGTTCACCCATCGGCGCAATGCTGCCTGTATGGCCCAGTGCGGCGGTGCCTCCGGGTCGGCGGTGGCGGCATCGTGCGCTTGTTGGTGGGCACCAATGGCTAGAGGAACGCCCCCTTCGCGGAAGATGTCAGGGAACCGCTCGGCCAGCCATCGCCTCGCAGCCTTCATCTGCTCGCGCTGTTGCTCGCGCTTGTTCTGCTTGTTGCTGGTCATGCCTCCCCCTGATTCACTGGCGTCCGTGCGGCCCTCGGCTCGGGCGGTGGCGCGTTGCAAGCCGCCACCGCCGCGTCGTACTCCCGTTTTAGCTCAGTGCCGTCATCGCAGTAACACCCGAAGGCTGCCCCGCGGCAGCCGGTTTCCTGCCCCCGGGCCGAAGACCCTGGCGCAACCCCGTTTCGATGCCCGCGCCACATCCTCCGCGCTGGCGTCTCTCGTTGCCGCCACGGTGGCGGTGCGTTCCTCGGTGGCTTCGGCCACATCGGCCGGATTCCACTCCGGAGCGTCGTTGCCGGCGTCACGATTCGTACCGTGACGTTTCGCCATGTCACACGTGTCACACGTGGCAACGTATTGGTTTGTAGAGGGTTGTTGTGTGACATCACCGGTTTCACGCGTGTCACGCCGTGTCACAGTAATCCGCCGCTGGAGGAAATCACGAAGCCCCATCGTCACCTCCGTCCACTGGCCGCACCGCGTAGAAAGTCTGAGCCGCCTGCCCATGGACGCGCAGCCGCACGCGTCGGTTACGTTTCTCACGCTCGACAATCCAGCCGGCTGCTTCCAGGGCTTCAAGGATCCGGATCGTGTCGAATCCGGCCCCCGCTTCCTTTAGGGCCGCTCGATGCAGTAGATACACCCGCCCGCCCGGATCATCCCGCCAGTAACCGGCTCGGTTCGGCACCGGGCAATGGTCACCGTTGATCGAGCTGAACCGTGCATCCCCGTGGCGGGCCAAGAAATCACGCACCGCGTCGAGGATCTGTTGCTGCTCGGTTTGGCCGGTCCCCTTGGCAGCGCGCCACCAGTCGAACGCCGCAGTTGCCGCGTCCAGGGCCTCGTCTTTGGCCCACCCGGTAATACCTGCCTCGGTGGCCAGCTCGCCCGCCAGCGCCACCAGGGCAAACACGCCAGCTGCCCGGCGCTCCAGCCCCTCGCTGGCATCGAAGCCGCCTCTCTCCCGGGTGTCCTTGAGCAGCCCGGGCAAATCGTGATCGCAATCCAGTAGGTAGCGAATAAAGGCCGGGCCAGCGTGACCGTAATTCGCGTCTGCCGCCTGCTTGATCGCGTCGGCGAGCGCTCCACCGTGGGGGTGCCCGTGCAGTTGGTCGAAGGCGCCGTGCGACCGGCGGGTGGCTGGCACGTCTAGCAACCGCACGGACTGCCCAGCCTTGATCCGGTTGCCGCCTTCGGCCATATGCGCCGACAGAGAACGCTCGCCAGTGCTCAAGGCCATAACTCGCCACCGGGCTGCCTGACGGCTGTCACCTTCACGGCGTGCGCGCTGTTTGCCCTGACCGTTGGCGATTGCGTAGACCATGGCGCCGATTTCGCGGGGGTCGCACTCGCTGATTTCGTCGAGGATCAGGGCTGAATCATTGAGTGCCGCCGCGGTTGCCTCCATGCCGTTGGCGGTTGCGCGCCAGGTCCGGACGAACCCCGGCCCGCCCCACACAGAGGCGGCCGCCTGCAGCGCTGTTGTCTTGCCCTGTGAGCTGTCCCCCACCAAGTGGAGACCATGCCCCCCGGATTCCCGAAGCTCGGCGGGCTTGAGCAGCGGCCCGGCAAAGGCTGCACATACCGCTAGTAGCAGCACCGGGTTCCCTCGGCACGGCGCGGCAACGGTATCGCGCCATCCCTCCAGCGTCCCGGCCTGGCGGAAGTCATCAACGCCCGGGTGCTCCGACTGATGGCGGACCTCATCGCTGCCGATAGTCCTGCTAGGCAGAACGAAGCAGCGGCCGTCGCCCGCCGGATGCCAGCCGGTGCGGGTGGCCGCAATCAAGCGCTTGCGCGGGTGCTGCTGCATCAGCCACTCGCTGAGCCGCTTGCCCTGGTGGACGTTGCATCGGAATCCCATGCCCAGCAGCTGGCCGCGCAGCTCATCGCCGCTGCCTCGGAGTAAGTGCAGCGGCATGGACCACTCGCGCCACCGCCCGAAGTGGTCGCGGAAGCGCAGCAGCAGGCCGGCGCTATGTCCATCCTCGCTGGATGTGAGCGCGAGCGCCCGAACTGGTGCTGCGATCCATGTATCTACCGGCTCGGGCTCGTTGCCGCGTCCCCAATCGTGCCAATACAAGCCGGGTTTCTGCCGTTGCCCGGCGATCCAAAACCCATCGTCATGGACCTCAAACCCCGGCCGTTTAATCTTGGGCTCGTTCGGGTTGCGTGGTGGCGCCTGGTGCGGACCTTTCGACCGCATATCGACCACGTGGGCTTTCTTCGTCCGATCCGTCATTCCTCACCTCTGGCCGCTTGCGCGGCATCGTTCATGTCGCCCACGTCCGGTATGGCCACGTGTCCGCCGACTGCTAGAGCAGCCAATCGAGCCTTGCGCTCGCCTTGGGCATCAGCGTCGGCATACACCACCAGCGGCAACCTCGGCCAGCGTCGGCGAGCTCCCTCGGCAACGGGCCGCAGGTTGTTGGCGTCCACCGCGGCGAGTACCAGGGTAGGGGGATCCAATTGGCGAAGGGACGCCCCCGTCGCCCACTCTTCGCAAAGCAACAGTCGACTGGCGGTGCCGGCCCTGCCGGCGACAGGGATGAAACACCCGCGCTTGCGGCTGCCGGATAGCAGCCGCTTGCTGCCGTCGCTGTAGATGAACTGCAGCGAGTTCAAGCGCCCGTCGAAGTCATAGAGCGGCAGCACCAAGCTGTCGCCCAGTTGGCGGGCGTGGAGCGGTGGTACCCCTTCGGCCTGCAGGTATGGGTGGGTCGGATCGGCGGGGCGGGTCCTGGCCCATAGGCTCGCTGCCTCGGCAGCGGCCTGCTGTTGCCGGCGGGTTTGCTTGGCCTCGCGCTGGCGGCGGGCCGTATCCATGCGCTGGCGGTTCTGTTGCTGCTGCGCTGCGCTGGCAGGGGAGGGGGCGCGCCAAGTCTTCGACACGCGATGCTTCCAGCTGCCGTATGCCGCAGCTGGTATGTCGTCCAGGTGGATGACGTACCAGCCTGCACAGCTCCCGGCCTCGTCGCCGTCTACGCGGTAGCGATGCAACTTGCCGTCTGCGACTAGTGTGGCGACTCCATGGGCTGGGGCAATGCCGTCGGCCGCCATAGCGGCGGCGATAGCGTCGACGGCTTGGGCCGGGATAGAGTTAGGCACATACCTTCCCCCAGCGCCCGCTCCCAACCGGGCGTTTTCTCTTTCCATGGTCGTACCCCCGTCACTGGTCGCCGTAGATGCTCGGGCGGCTTTGCAGCCACTCGCGCACTTCGGCTTCACGCCAGCCGGTGGCGCGCGGGCCGAGCTTTACGGCCTGGGGGAAGTCGCCGCGGCGCATGGCGGCGTACACCCCGCTTCGGCTATAGCCCGTAAGGTGCCGAACCTCGGGGAGTCGGATGATGCGGTCGTGGTGGTTGCTTCTTGCTGTAGACATGACGCCTCCAAGAATGAGGCGCCAAGGTCAAGTGGGGCCCCACAGCAACGCCGGTCAGGCTGTTCCTCGAAGTACCGATACGTCCCTAATGGTCCCTTGAGGTCACTTGTTGTACCTAACCGTTCGTCTGCGTATACTGTGTGTACATCTGGTACCAGCACGTTGCTAGTGCCTCACTCGCCTTGGCGCGGGTTTCATGGTCCACGGAAAGTGCTGCAACACTTTCTGTGGGCTTCTTGTGTGCGTTAGTGTGCCGCACCAGCGTAACTGTACTATGGCTTTTGCGGGTCATCCACAACTTTGTGGAGTATTTTCGACCCTAGACATGCAGTAACGTATCGTGTATGGACGCTCTAACGCCTGGCCCCGTAAATTGGGGTGACCACCCGATCCCCGCGAAGGCTGTCTAGATAGGCGGCCCACTCTTGTAACATGGCGGCGCGCTTCTCAATCCATTGGGTTCGGTTGTACGCCCGGCCGTGGGTATCGCGCACCCGGTGACCCAGCTGCATTTCGACGATCTCGGCGCTCCAGCCTAGCCGCTCCACCAGAATGGTGCGGGCCGCCGCCCGGAAGCCATGCGCGACCATGCGCCCGCCGTAGTCCATCCGTCGAAGCGCCGCCGTTAACGTGTTCTCGCTGATCGGGCGTTCCGCGGTGCGGCCGGACGGGAAGACGTACGGCCCGCGGCCGGTGATGGGCTCCAGCTCACGCAGGATCGAAACCGCCTGATCCGGTAACGGGGTCAACAATGGGTCGCCGCCTTTGGTCGGCTGAAAATCCCAGGTGGCTGCGTCCAGGTCGAAGGTCTCCCAGCGGGCCGCGCGTAGCTCGCCAGGACGGCAAAATAGAATGGGCGCTAGCTGCAGGGCGGCGCGGGTAGTAGGTTGGCCTCGATACCCATCAATGGCGCGCAACAGTTCGCCCAGCTCCTTGGGGTCGGTGACTGCCGGGAGGTGGCGAGTGGTCGGGGATCGCAGCATCCCCTTCAGATCGGCGGTAGGGTCACGGCTGCCGCGTCCGGTGGCGATGGCGTAGCGGCAAACTTGGCCAATCAGGGTTTTTACCCGGTGCGCCGTCTCGACGGTACCCTGTTGCTCAATCCGCCGCAGGGTCTGCAGCACTTCGGGGGGTTCAATCTCCCCGGCGGGACGGCGACCAAGCGTCGGGAACGCGTATTGCTCAAGGCGACGAAGGTTGCGCGCGGCGTGGGACTCGATAACAGCGTGGTTGTGGACGGTTGCCCACCACTCCCGGGCCACTGCCTCAAAGCTGCTGGCGTCGGCCGATGCGGCTGCTTGTCGCTGGGTTTTCCGGTGCTCGATGGGGTCGATCCCATCGGCTAGCAGGCCGCGCGCTTCGTCCCGCCGTTCGCGTGCCTTCGATAGTGTCACGTCGGGGTAGATGCCAAGCCCCATCGTCGTCTCGCGCCCCGATGGGCGACGGTAGCGCAGCTGCCATTGCCTGGCGCCGTCGCTCTTTATCAGCAGGGTAAGCCCGCCACCGTCGGGTAGCTTCACCTGGCGCTTGCCGGTGGGTACCTTCGCTGTGCGGCACTGCCGATCCGTCAGTTTGTTGTTTGCTCGCGCCATGCCCCCTCCCTCCCT
>NZ_NHSN01000044.1 GCF_016653405.1 Halorhodospira halophila | reverse complement strand
GAGCGGCTGCTCAAACGCTTTGCACTCAAGCGCATGGTGGTCGTCGCCGACCGGGGCCTGCTGAGTCTCGACAATGTGGAGACCCTGGAGGCGCTCGGCGCCGAGCAGGGTCTGGCGGTCGATTACATTCTGGCGGTGCCCGGGCGACGCTACAGCGAGTTCACCGACGTGATCGAGCGGCTGCACCCGGAACTGGCCGAGCAGGCGCAGCGAACCGGGGCGGAGTCAGTGGTCGAAACGCACTGGCAGGGCCGTCGTCTGGTGATCGCCCACAACGCGCAGCGGGCGGCCGAACAGAATGCCGCTCGCCGGCGCAATATCGAAGAACTCGACGCTCTGGGCGAGCGCCTGGCCGAGCGGCTGGTCAAGCAAGACGCCGGTATGCCGCAGCGTGGTCGGCGCTCCAGCGACCGAAGCGCCTACCAGCGTTTTCACAAGGCGGTGCTGGATAAGCGGCTGTCTTCGATCGTGCGGGCCGATCTCGCCTCGAGCCAGTTCCAGTACAACATCGACGAGGCGGCCTGGGCGGCTGCGGATCGGCTCGATGGGAAGCTGCTGCTGGTCACCAGTCTGACCGATAGCAGCGCCGATCAGATTGTCGCACGCTACCGCTCACTGGCCGACATCGAGCGCGGATTCCGGGTTCTGAAAAGCGATATCGAGATCGCACCGGTCTATCACCGGCTCCCGGAACGCATCAGGGCTCACGCGCTGATCTGCTTTCTCGCGCTGGTCCTCCACCGGATGCTGCGCCAGCGGCTCAAGGCCGCCGGCAGCACACTCTCCCCGGAGCGCGCCCTGCGTACGCTGCGTCAGATCCAGCGCCACACCGTGCGCATCGGTGGCCGCGACTTCGAGGGCGTGACCAAGCCATCACCGGAGCAACTGGAGCTGTTCAAAGACGTCGGCATCGAGGTCCCGAAACGGCCCGCCTGAAGGCCTGTTGTGGCATTTTTCGCTTACGAGGTGTAAGCAAAACGGGAAGTTACGCGATTAGCTGACGAACTTCGGGGCGACTGCTTATCGACCCGGTCGCGCGCGCGGTGACCTATGAGCCGAAGCCGCCGTACCGGGAGGGGGCGGAGGCCAATGCGGAGCGGCTCACGACCGAACGGGACGACCCGGAGGAACCGCGGACCCTTGGGCCAATCGCCCGCGGCGCCAGCCTCTACCAGATCGCAGCGCATGTCGCGCCAAGACATCCGAAGGTCGCGAGCCGGGCCCTCTACGAGGCCAACCCCCAGGCCTTCATCGGCGGCGACCCGAATCTGCTGATGGCCGGCGCCATGCTGGAGATCCCCGACACCGAGGAGATCGAGGCCGGCGATCCGGATAAGGCTGAGTCGTGGTTTGACGAGGTGACCCAATGAGCCGGCGAAAGCATACCCAGCGGCAACACTCCGATGCTTCCGAAGGCGAGCGCCAGACCGACGCGCAGGCGGGCGAGCCGCACGAGGCATCCGCTGGCCCCAGGAGCGTCGAGACCCCGGATCCTGGTTCGGCCGATGAAGCCGACCACGGAGCGGACCTCGAGGCGTCCATCTTCGGTGATGGCGCAAGCGAGGAAGGCCAGGAACACCAGGCAGCCGTAACCGGCACCGGCGCTCGCCTCAAACGCTTCGCCCTCCCTGGCGCAGGTGTTCTCGTCGTGCTCGTCGTCCTTGGAGCCGTGCTCGGCGCCGGTGGGGACGACGAGGAGGGCGCCGAGCCGGCCCCGGAGCTAGCCCAGGTTGCGCAGCGTGTCCAGACCCTGGAGCAGGAGCTCGAGAATCAGCTGCAGGAGGTGGCGGCGGACCAGGAACAGGCAATCGATGCCCTGGAGCAGGCTCAGGAGTCCGGGCTGCAGGAAATCGAGCAGGCCCTGTCTGCGCATGAGGAGGCACTGACAGGGCTGCCGTCGGCCGATCGAGTCGCTCAACTGGAGCAGCAAACCGGGGACCTGGCCGCAGAGCTCGAGGCCCTGGAGCAGCAGATCCCCGGGGTCAGCGAGGACCGGCTCGACGCGCTGGATGAGCGGCTCACCACCCTGGAGGAGGCACCGGAGAACCCGAGGCTCGAGGATGCCCGTCTACTCGGCTTCGAGCATTGGGCCGGGTCCGCACTGGTCATCCTGGCCCATGACGGAGAGACCGGGCGCTATCGCTCCGGCGAGGCCGTGGGCGAGACGAGTTGGCGGGTGAGCTCGGTCGATCCAGAGGCCGAGGTCGCGGTCCTGCGCCACCAGGACGGCACCCTGCATGCGCTGCAAGTCGAGGAGGCTGGCCCATGAGGTGGTTCTATCCGACAGGGGTCCTGCTGGCAGGCCTGATCGTGATGGCGGGCTGTTCCAGCACGCCGTCTTCGCCCGAACAGGCGTCCGACAAGCCGAAGGTCGAGGAGGCGGAAGCGAGCGAGTCGGCTGACGAGCAGCGCGGCGAGGCGGATGAAGCAAAGGCATCCCCGGAGCCTTCCTGCGAGGAGGCCCTTGAGGGGCGCCGCCAGGTTTGGGCGGATCTCTCGCGCGCTCCCGAGCAGATCATCTACTACATCGGAGGTGAACGGTGCGAGCCCGAACGCTAGCCAGCGCCCTCATTCTCGCTATGGCGCCGGCCTATGCGGTGGCCGGGGATGGCGGGTTCTCGCTGCCTCTGCCTGAGTTCACGACCGACTCCGAGACTGAGCAACGGCCGGACGGCGCTTCCGAAGATGACTCCGGTGCCGGCGAAGCCGCTCAGCAGCAGGACGGTGAGGCCGTTGAGGCGCCTTACGTAGACGGTCCGGAGCCGGGCGGCGATGCCGCCGGAACGGTTGCGACCCCGGAAACGCGAGCCACTCAGGACGGTGCTGCGCCGGAGCGTGTGGTCTGGGATGGCACCCCGATCCGGGTCATCCTCCCGGTCGATGGGGAACGGATCGTGCGCTTGCCGGCCGATCAGGCCCGGGTCGGCGTGCCGCCGGCTCTCGAGGATCGTCTGCGAGTCCTCTCCCGCGAAGGCGTGCTCTATCTACAGCCGACCGAAGCCTTCGAGGCGACACGGGTGCTGGTCGAGGAGCCGCACACCGGACGGTCCTTCATGCTCGATCTGGAGGCGCGTGAGGAGGGGCCGCGCCGTGAGCTGATCGTCCATGGCGAGGAGCGTGAGGCGGCGGCTGCCCCCGAGGAGTCTTCCGAGGCGGAGTCCGCCGGTGCGCAGGCGCCGGTCCTGGACTACGTCACGCTCACACGCTACGCCGCACAGAACCTCTACGCCCCTGATCGACTTAGGCCCGGGCATCCCGGGATCCGCTCGGTGGGCGTTGAGGATGAGACTGTCGCCCTGGTCCGCGGTGCCCACGTCGAAGCCGAACCGATCGCCGCCTGGCGTGGGGGTGGGTACCACGTCACGGCGGTCCGGCTGACCAACCAGACCCGTGAGCCGGTCCTGCTCGACCCCCGGGCCCTGCGCGGGGACTGGCTCGCGGCGACCTTCCAACACGCCCGGCTGCACGGTGCCGGCCATGAGGCCGACACCACGGCGGTCTACCTGATCTCCGATCGCCCGTTCGAGGAGAGCTTCTGGGGGAGCCGGTAATGGCGAGCACGATCCGCAGCAACCGTCTACTCCCGATTCTCGGTGGCCTCGTCGCCGTCCTGCTGATCGTCGTCATCCTGGTCGGCGGCGGGGAGGATGCGCCGGAATCGGCCACTGTCGCCCATCCCGACGAGCTCGGTCCCGGCGATGAGATTGATCCGGCCGATGTCGATACGCAGGCGGATACGATCCGCATGCTCACCGCGCAGAATCAGCGCCTGGAGCAGCAGGTTGAAGCCATGGAGCAGGCGCTCGATGAGGTTGAGGAAGAAGCGGAGCGTCCCGATGAGCATGCCGAGGAGCGCCACGAGGCGCTCATGCAGCGCATCGAGCAGCTGACCGCGCGCGTGGAGGAGGACGAGGAGGAGGAGGACGAGGCCGACGACACGGATCTTCCAGTCGGGCTCGGCCTCTCCCCGGACGAGCAGCCGGTCGGCCTGTTGGGGGGCGCCACCGATGACGAGGAGCCCGCGATCGAGGACGGGTTACGGCCATCGGATCTGACCCGAGACCCCGAGGCGGAGCGCGGGGCACCGTCCACGACTGCTGAGCAGCTGACCTGGATCGACCCGCTCGATGCCCCGCATCCCGCCGCGGCGGACGGTGCGGGGCCGCAGGCACGGGAGTGGACCGGCCCTGAGGCAGATGAGGCCAGCGATGAAGACGCGCAGACGGACGATGGGGGCAAGGAGGACCTCGCTGTCTACACCGTCCCGCGGAACAGCATGCTCATGGGCTCAAGCACGCTGACCGCCCTGATTGGCCGCATCCCACGCGAGGGTACGGTTGAGGACGCAGCGCCGTTCAAGGTGGTCGTCGGTAGCGAGAACCTGGCCGCGCATGACATGGAGATCCCAGGCCTCGAGGGGATGATCCTCAGCGGCACTGCCTTCGGTGACTGGACCCTGTCCTGTGTGCGCGGCGAGCTCCACAGCGCCACGTTCATCTTCGAGGACGGCACCACGCGCACCTTCCCGGACCCGGGCGACGCCTCGATGCGCACCGATGACGCGGATGACGGGACGGAGAAGGCCTCCGGGGAGCGGATGGGCGCCGGCGATCCGGCCGAGCCGCCGATCGGGCACATCACCGACCCGCAGGGTGTGCCGTGTATCGCCGGTGATCGGGTCAGCAACGCGCCGGCGTTCCTGGCCCAGGCCGGCTTGTTGGCAGCGGGGCAGGCGGCGTCGGAGGCGCTGGCCCAGGCCGAGACCCAGACGATTGTCGGCCAGCAGGGCTTTACCCAGACGATCATCGACGGCGACACGGGCCGGTTCGTCGGTGGCCGGGCCGCTTCGGGCGCCGCCGAGGAGGTCCTCGAGTGGCTGCGTCGGCGCCAGGAAAACCACTTCGACGCCATCTTCACGCCGGCCGGCCAGGAGGTGACGGTCCACATCGACCGTGAGCTTCGCATCGACTACGAGACCGACGGCAGGAGGGTATCCCATGATCAGCGCCCGGACTTCCAGCGTGGCCTCTCGAATCAGCCGTTTGAGCGTGGCGAGCGCGATGCTGCTCGCCCTGATCGGCTCGACTAGCGCACTGACCGGCTGCGCCCGCAGTGGTGCCACACAAGAGGGCACGCCGCAGGTCTACCCCGAAGGGCCGCGGACCGATGAGGTCTACGAGGCCCACATGAACCGGCACGCCGGTGGCGACATCGACGACGGTCGGCAGCAACTGGCCCCCGGGTCGGCCCGCGGGCCCGGGCAGGGTGAGTCAGCGGATGCCGACGACCAGGAGGCCGAGGCGTCCGATGACGAGCGGAAACGTCGTGTACCCCCGGTCTACAGCACGCCGGCGCAGCGGCTGACCGATGGCACCGCCGCGCTGGCCGGCTACACCCGACAGGCGCACGATGAGCTGGAGCCGCGATTCGGCCGGGTCCCGAATCCCTCCATGGTCATGTACGTCTACCCGCACCTGGCGACCCCGAACGAGGTCCCGGTCCCCGGCTACAGCACCACCTTCCCGATGTTCGAGCGTGATCACTACGCACTGCCCGGCGAACCGGAGGCGCGGTAATGGGGATGCTGCAACAGCTGTTACGGCGTAACCGCTCTGGGCAAGGCGCCCAAGCCGATTCTTCCGAGCAACAGGCGGTCGAGTCCGGATCCACGGCCCGCAGCCCCAAGGAGCGCGAGTACGCGCAGCTCTACGAGCGTCCGGAGTCTTTCACGGACCTGCTGCCATGGACCGACTACGACCCGCAGACACAGATTTTCCTGCTCGAGGACAGCAACAGTGTAGGAGCGCTCCTGGAGCTCGCCCCGGCCTCGAGCGAGGCCCGGACGCAGGCGTACCTGGAGGAGCTCCTGGAGAACCTACAGACGGCCATCGCCGATGCGATCCCCGAGGTGGAGCACTCGCCCTGGGTGCTGCAGCTGTTTGTCCAGGATGAGCCGAATCTGACGGACATCCCGGACCGGATTCGGGAATACGCCGGGCAGCGCGGCGGTGAGCACGAGTTCATGGCGACTTACTGTGAGCACCTGGACGGCCATCTGCGGCGTATCTCGCGCGAGGGCGGGCTGTTTACGGATCAGCTGGTCACCGGCGGGAGCTGGCGCGGCCAGCGCCGGCGGACCCGGCTTTGCCTGTACCGGCGCAACGCCGGCGGCGATCTCACGCCTGACGAGGAACTCGACCAGGTGCTCGGCCAGCTGCGCGTATCCCTGGAGTCCGCCGGTGTCCAGGTACGCCGGTGCGGCGCCAAGGACCTCTACGAGTGGCTGGTCCCCTGGTTCAACCCGCGCCCGGAGATCACCGACGGTGACCCGCGGGATCTGCTGCGCATCGCCCCCTATCCGGGCGACGCGGCATTGCCGACAGCACGCGACTTCGCCGGGCTGTTCAACTTCTCCCAGCCCGAATCGGACCATGAGGCGGGCGTGTGGCGTTTCGATGGGCTGCCGCATACTGTTGTCTACGCCCAAGGGCTCCGTCAGCCGCCGCGGATTGGGCACTTCACCGGCGAGCGGCGCAGCGGGGAGAGCATCTACGCGCTGTTCGACAAGTGCCCGGAAGGCTCGGTCCTGGCGCTGACCGTGACCATCGCGCCGCAGGATGAGGTCGGCAACCGGATCGCCCAGGTCCGGGCCGCATCCGGTGGCAAGAACATCGAGAGCCAGCTCGCGCTCGAGGAGGCCACGGCCGCTCAGGAGCAGATGGCCCGGGGCAACAAGCTCTTCCCCACCCAGATCGCGCTCTATCTGCGCGCCGAGACGGATCGGCAACTGGTGCGTGATCGCCAGCAACTGGCTTCCCGGCTGGTCAGCAACGGGATCCAGGTCGTCACGCAGGAGGCCGAGCTCCTGCCGCTTCACAACTACATCCGCGGCCTGCCCATGGCCTATGACCCGCGGCTTGAGCGCTACTCGCGTCGGGCGCGCTACGTCTACGCGGACCATGTCACCGCCCTGGCCCCGTTCTATGGCCGCACCCGTGGGACGGGGCATCCGGGGATCCTGTTCTACAACCGCGGTGCCGAGCCGCTGGTGTTCGATCCGCTCAACTCGGCTGATCGCAAGAAGAACGCCCACGCCCTGATCCTCGGGCCGACCGGCGCCGGCAAGAGTGCGCTGCTGACCTACCTGATGATGCAGATGCTCGCGATCTACAAGCCGCGGATCTTCGTCATTGAGGCTGGTGACTCATTCGGGCTGTTGGGCCAGTACGCGGCTGCCAAAGGGCTGAGCGTCAACCAGGTTTCGCTGCAGCCCGGTCGGGACGTCAGCCTGCCGCCGTTTTCTGCAGCCATGAAGCTGCTCGAGCAGATCGATGCCGACGAGCAGCGCGGGGCCGAGGAATATGCGACGGATACCGACTCGGAGGCCGGGGCGGCCGGCGGCGATGAGGGAGGTGATGACGAGGAGGAAGGCGGGTCCCGGGACCTGCTCGGCGAGATGGAGCTCGCCGCGCGCATTATGATCACCGGCGGCGAGGCCAAGGAGGACGAGCGCATGACGCGCACCGACCGGCACACGATCCGCAGCGCGATCATCCGGGCGGCGCGCAACGTGCGCGACAGCGGCACCGGCCGAGACCAGGTGCTGACCGAGGACGTTGCCCAGGCCCTGCGCGAGGAGTCCCGCGCCGAGACGCTGACCGAAGGCCGGGGGCAGCGGATCCGGGACATGGCCGACGCCATGGAGCTGTTCTGCTCCGGCTTCGCCGGCCAGGTCTTCAACCGGCCTGGTACCGCCTGGCCGGAGGCGGATCTGACCATCGTCGATGTCGGGATCATGGCCCGCGAGGGCTATGAGGATCAGCTGACCGTGACCTACATGGGGCTGATGAACCATATCAACGACCTCGTCGAGCAACATCAGCACGAGGGGCGGCCGACGCTCGTGCTCACCGACGAGGGCCACATCATCACCACCAACCCGCTGCTCGCGCCGTTCGTGGTCAAGATCACGAAGATGTGGCGCAAGCTCGGCGCCTGGTTCTGGATCGCCACCCAGAACCTGGAGGACTTCCCCGACGCCTCGAAGAAGATGCTCAACATGATGGAGTGGTGGCTCTGCCTCGTCATGCCCAAGGAGGAGGTCGATCACATCGCTCGCTTCAAGGACCTCACCGAGGAGCAGAAGGCCCTGTTGCTGTCGGCGCGCAAGGAGCCGGGCAAGTACGTCGAAGGGGTCGTGCTCGCCGATCAGGTCGAGGCGCTGTTCCGCAACGTCCCCCCGCCGATCGCCCTGGCCCTTGCACAGACCGAGAACGAGGAGAAGGCGCAGCGTGCTCAGATCATGCGCGAGCACGACTGCACCGAGGTCGAGGCCGCCGAGATCGTAGCCCAACGGATTGCGGAGGCGCAGACATGAACGCACGAGCCTGGATGATGCGTGCCGCGCTGGGCGCGGGCCTGCTGGGGATGCTGCCCGCTGTCGCGTCGGCGAGCGACAGCGCGCCGAGTCAGGCGCGGGATCACGAGGACCGATCCTCGGCGCCCGGGGAGCACCTCGATCGCAGCCAGTGGAGCGAGCTCGAAGACGAGGAGTGGGAGCGCTACGAGTCGCTGATGAAAGGCCCGCGTGGGCTCTGGAGCCCAGACCTGGACCCGGTCTGGGTGCTGGGCATCCATGCGCGCTCAGGCGAGGAGCGACGCCGGATGGCGGAGATCGCGGTCGAGCGCGAGCGCGAGCGGGTCAGCCAGGAGCTCGCCTTCCAGTACGCCTATGACGACGCCTGGGATCGGCTCTACCCGGATGAGACCCCCTTCGCCAGCGATGAGACCGATGCCGATGAGGCCAGTCGTCAAGATCCGTCGCAACGGGAGGCGAGCGAACGGGAAGCCGCTCAGCAGGAGGCCTCGATCGAAGACGTCGGTCCCGGCGATCGGGTCGCCCTGGTGACCAGAGCGGAGGATTGCTCGACCTGTGAGGAGGTCCTGGAGCGTCTGATTGGCGCCCTCAGTGAGGGGGCGGGCTGGCAGGCCGATGTCTTTGTGCTGGATGCCGAATCGGATCACGAGGTGCGCGAATGGGCGACCGAGCACCAGGTACCGCCGCAGCTGGTCGAAACGCAGCGGCTGACGCTCAACCGGGACGAGGGCGAGCTCGCCGAGCTCGAGGTACCCGCGCTCTATCGCCGGGACGGCGCTCAGTGGGAGCCGCTTGCCTGGTGATGGCCCTCACCGCGCCGACGGCGCCGGCCGGCGAGCCGCCAAGGCTTTACCAGGAGGTGGCCGAGGCCGCCGAGGTGCCAGCGCAGCTGCTCTATGCCTTGGCTGCCGCGGAATCCGGCGCGGCGCTGAGCTCGGGGCGCTACGAGCCGTGGCCGTGGACGCTTAACGTCGGCGGCGAGCCGGAGCGCTACCCCAGCCGGGAGGCCGCGCAGGCGGCGCTGCGACAGCACCGGGCCGATGGCCGGCGCAACATCGATGTGGGACTGATGCAGGTCAACTGGCACTGGCATGGCGAGCGCTTCGCATCGCTGAGCCAGGCGCTCGAGCCGCAGGCGAATCTGCAGGTGGGGGCGGCGATTCTGCGGGGGCGCTACGAGGAGCGTGGCGATTGGCTCGAGGCGGCCGGTGCCTACCACGCGCCGTCGGACCCGCAGGCTGCCGCGGCGCATCGCGAGGCGGTCGCCGAGCACCTGCGGGCCCCGGTTGGCAGGGGGGAATGATGGGTCAGATCGAGTGGGTTAGTGCGCAGCGCTTATGGCGAAGCTGCACGTTGTTTGGGTTCGGTCTCGGCTGGGGCAATTACTCGACCTGCCTGTTGGTTATGTTCGGGCGTTGGCTCGTGGTCATTGGTCCGCATATCCCGAAGCACGACGGGCGAGAGGGCAGGGTCCAGGTCTAGGGAGGGAGGTCTGTGATGTCCGTAGCGGTTTCCCACAGAAGCTGTGGAAAAGTCTGTGGAGGCGAGCGCGCCCATCGCGGCCATGCCGCGGTTTGCTTTGGAGTGAACAAAGATTGTCCAGTCTGGTGCCGGTGGCCGGGGGGCTGGTTGCTGGTGCTCACCCTGGGCCTCGCTTGTGCGGGCTCAGCGGCGGCCTTTGAGCTTGAAGTGGACGCCGGCGGCGGTGAGTCGATTGACCCCTACATCGAGCGCTTTGAGGACTCGTTCGAGGCGCTGCGCTGCGAGCCGGAGCCGCTGTCCATGCCGGATCCTCCCGAGCCGGAGGTGACCGACGCGGCGCAGAGCCTGCTGCCTGTCGAGACCGAGCGCATGGAGTTCGGGCGCCTGGAGGAGGGGGTCGAGCGCAAGCATCGCGAGCGCATGGCCGAGCTCCCGCGCCCCTTGTGCCTGATCGGTCGCGATGAGGGCTCGTTGAGGTGGCTGGCGCAGCATCGCGAGGACCTGCGGGCTGCGGGCGCGGTTTGTGTCCTGGTCGAGGCCAAGGATCGGGCAGACCTGGAGCATGTTCGCGACCTCGCCGACGGCATCTGGGTCCAGGTCGGCCCCGGTGACGGCTTCGCCGAGCACTTCGGCGTGGATCGTTACCCCGTGATCCTGACCCCGGAGGGGCCGAAGCAATGAGCGGGCAGCATCCGGTTGAGGCGCTCCTGCGTCCCCCGGTGGAGCTCTACTCGGCGGCCACCGCCGGCATGGCGGCGGTGATCGCCGCCTATGCGCCGTGGGCGCTGATGATGAATCGGGAGCTGGCCTGGGGCGCCGCTGCGGTGTTTGGTGCCGTCGCGATCGCGCGGGGGTATCAGGGGTGGTGGATCCTGCGCTACCAGCGCAACCTCCGGACCCTGCCGGAGTTCCGCATGACGTCCCGGCAGATCCCGGTCGCGCGCAACTGGCTCTACCTGGGCCGGGGCTTTCGCTGGACGCAGAAGCATACGCAGCGGCTCTGGGACACGATCAAGCCCGAGGCGCAGCGCTACATCGAGCCCGGCCCGGTGTACGAGTGGGCTCGTCGCATCGAGGCCGAGTGGGAGAACAAGCCCATCCTCCAGGCCGTAGCGAAGCTGCTGAGCCGGCGTGCGTGGTGGAACCCGCTCGCTCCGCTGCCGCCGGTCGGCGGCCGGCCGGCGTTGCACGGCGTGGAGCCGAATGAGCGCGACGTCTATCAGGACCTGGGCGAGCGGGTCGGGCATACGCTCGTTCTCGGCACAACACGGGTCGGCAAGACCCGCCTCGAGGAGCTGCTCGTCGCCCAGGACATTCGACGCCAGGAGACCGTCGTCGTCTTCGACCCCAAGGGCGATGCCGAGCTCCTCAAGCGGGTCTACGCGGAGGCCTGCCGGGCCGGGCGGGAGGATCAGTTTTTCATGTTCCACCTCGGCTACCCGGAGCACTCGGCGCGCTACAACGCGGTGGGCTCGTTCGGGCGGATCACGGAGGTGGCAACCCGGACCACCCGGCCGCTGCCGAGCGAGGGCAACTCGGCGGCGTTCCGGGAGTTCGCCTGGCGTTTCGTCAACGTCGTCGCCCAGGCGCGGGTGGCGCTGGGCACGCGCCCCGACTACCGACAGATTCTGCGCGACGTCTCGCAGATCGAGCCGCTGCTCGTCGAGTATTACGAGCACTGGCTCAGTCAGGTTGGCCCGGAGGGGTGGCGCGAGGCGGTGCGCCAACAGGAGGAGGACGGCAAGGTCCCGCGGCACATGCAGGGCCGTGACCCGCGGGCTGTCGCCCTGGTGCTCTATGCCAAGGATCGCAGTCTGAGTGACCCGGTCGCCGACGGGCTGCGCTCGGCCTTCGAGTACGACAAGACCTACTTCGACAAGATCGTGGCCTCCCTGCTGCCGCTGCTCGAGAAGCTGACCACCGGCAAGAGCGCCGAGCTCATTGCCCCGGACTACAGCGACACGAGCGACCCGCGACCGATCCTGGACTGGCGTGAGGTTATCCGCACCGGCGGGGTGGTCTACGTCGGGCTGGACGCCCTCGCGGATACCGAGGTGGCCGCGGCGGTTGGCAATGCCATGTTCGCCGACCTGTGCTCGGTCGCCGGGCAAATCTACAAGCACGGCCAGGACGTCGGCATGCCGGAGCGGCGAAGCGGGATGCCGGTTGTCAATATCCACGCTGACGAGTTCAACGAGCTTATCGGCGACGAGTTCGTCCCGATGCTCAACAAGGCCGGCGGCAGCGGCTTCCAGGTCACGGCGTACACCCAGACCTGGAGCGACGTTGAGGCCCGCTTGGGCTCGAAGCCCAAATCTGGGCAGGTCGCGGGTAACTTCAATACGCTGATCATGCTCCGGGTGAAGGAGTACGCCACCGCCGAAATGCTCACCGCGCAGCTTCCGGAGGTGCGCATCAACACACTCATGGAGGTCAGTGGCGTCAACGACTCGGCCGATACCGAGGCGAGCGAGCAGTTCACCTCCCGCAATGAGGACCGTCTCAGCGTCGAGAAGACGCCGATGCTCACCCCGGCCGATGTCCTTGCCCTGCCCAAGGGCCAGGCCTTCGCGCTACTCAACGGCGGCCAGCTCTACAAGATCCGGATGCCGCTGCCTCAGCCCGGCAATGACCCCGCCATGCCAGAGCATATCGCCGAGATCGCCGAGCGCATGGACGAGTCCTACAACACCGGCGAAGACCTGATGCGTCCGGAGCCGATCCCCTTGGTACAGGAGGGGCAGTGATGGTCGCCACGAGGACCCAAAGCACGCCGCAGAAATCGAAATCGGGGTGGGTCGGGTCGCTATTCGGCGGGGTCGGTTCGTTCGCCCTGTGGCTCCTCGTGGCCCTCGGCTTCTCGATTCTCGCCGAGTGGGTCGGGCAGACGTGGGTCTGGCAGGAGGCCGGCGTTCAGCATAGCCGGAATATGCTGGCCGCCGAGATCGAGCACCTGGATAGCGACTACGGGCGCGCGCTGCTCACCGATGACCCGGCTGGCTATGCCCAGGGCTTCGCCGAGGCCACCTACCGCGGCCTGGTCGAGCTCACCGGGCTCGAGCACGTCCTGGCCTGGCTCGCCGAGCCGCCGGATCCACAGGGTGGGCGTGTCCAGGCCGCTTTGCGCAGCGGCTACGATGTGGTGGAGCCCTACGTCCTGTCGGCACTGACCATCACCCAGGTCTTCGCGGTGCGCTTGGCCGTGCTGACTCTCGCCATGCCGGTGTTCTTTCTGTTCGCCCTCGTGGCCCTGGTCGATGGTCTCGTGCAACGGGATCTGCGCCGTTGGGGTGGTGGCCGCGAGAGCGCCTTCGTCTACCACCATGCCAAGCGGATGCTCGTGCCGACCGTGATCCTGGCGTGGGTGATCTACCTCGCCATGCCGGTTGCGGTGCATCCGGCATGGATCATCTTCCCATTCGCTGCCCTCAATGCGTTGGCCGTCATGGTGGCCGCAAGCACCTTCAAGAAGTACCTCTAGTCAGAGGAGTGGGCCCAGTTCGAGGCGGGTCCATTGACATCGCTTGTGTCTAAGCCGCGGATGCAGGGTGGCCGTTGATCAGTGGGTCTTAAGGGGCATCAAAGTGGCCAGTAAAGCCGGGTTAGAGGCAAGAGCGTACGTGTATCAGCATCCGCTCCTTCGTAGTGCTCCATAAGCGTTTGTACCAACCCGTTGAGGTCCATGAGGAACAGCGGGATCTTCGCTCGCTCTGCTTCGTACTGAGCCTCGCGGGTGAAGCCTCCTGTGCTGACATATAGCCCCTTGTCGTCCGCATGTCGCCCTCCGAGGAAGTCGCGTATTTCCGCGGCGCCAATCGTAGACTTCGGGCGATGCTTCACTTGCGCAACGATACGTGGTGACTCGAAGCCAAAGCCGTCCGGAGACGCCAATACATCCACGCCACGGTCCGGACCCTGGGGGCTGAGACTGGCTCTGTAGCCCATTGCTCGCAGCAACCCTGCCACGAGCTCTTCCATCTCCTCGTGCCCCAGGCGGATTACCCGATCCTTAACGATCTCGAACGCCTCCTGCCGGTATCGCTGCAGCCGGGCCAGCTCGTCTTCCTCAGCTTCCGCATCTTGGAGTGCGCCCTCCATTGCGGGCACTTGCTCGCCGTGCAGCAGGTGCTCGATCTCACTGAGAACCTCCGGGGGCAGTCGGAACAGTGTGAGCGTCGACCCCAGGGTGTTCCTTGCCGGTTGCGACAGGTCATCCCTAGAGACGCTTCCTTCCCATTCCACGGCTCGAACGTGCTCACAGGGTGGAATGCGCTCCGGGTCGTGCTGATACGGCCCGGCGATGGTACCCACATGATATTGCCGGCGACCGGAGTCATAAGTGACTACGCGGTCTCCGGCCGCGACCTCGTCTCGGAAGCGCAGTTGTTGGCTCACAGCCGTCTTTATCCGACCCTCGGGAGCCTCCGGGTGAATCTCCCGGGCCTTGGCGAGCACAGCCTCTTTTGTACCCAGGGTGGAGAGGTCGCCCAGCTCTTCCCAGCCAATGGCGACGACCGCCTTATCCCAGAACTCATCGGCCAACCGGCCCCCGGTCGCAGCCCGCACCATCCATCCGGTGGTCTCGTCGGTGTTCATCAACTTCTCCCTGGTTGCTTGGCGCATTGGCCGCTGCGGATGCCCGGCAAGCGGCCGGGTGTTCCGAGTCGAGCGAGCCTATCGCGGCGCTGGTGCTCATCCCGGTCAGGATCCAGAGCCATGGTGTCTTTTGGGGCCTTATCTCCGGCTATGAGTCTCGTGCATACTGCCGCGAAAGCTGCTGGAAGCAAACAACACAAACGGGAAGGATGCGATGACGACCACAGTCGATGAGGTCCTCGAGCGATTCCGTGAGCGGGCGCAGAGCGAGCGGGAAAAAGGGGGTCTGTTCGAGCGCCTGGTCGCCAACTACCTGATGAAGGACCCGAAGTATGCCGACCTCTTCGACCAGGTCTGGCTCTGGGAGGAGTGGCCCGCCCGGATCGGCGCTGACGCTGGCATCGACCTCGTAGCACGCGAGCAGGCTACCGGCGACTACTGGGCGATCCAGTGCAAGTTCTTCGACCCCGACACGGCAATCCAGAAGTCGGACATCGACTCGTTTTTCACAGCTTCCGGGAAGCGGTTCGCCACTGACGAGGGCGAGCACCACTTCGCGCATCGGCTGATCGTCACCACGACGGAGCACTGGAGCAAGAAGGCCGAGGAAGCGCTCACCGATCAGACGATCCCGGTCAAGCGGCTGTTCTTCAAGGATCTTGCGGAGAGCCCGATCGACTGGACTGCGTTCCAGTTAGACCGTCCCCAAGACCTGCGTCTGCGGCCCAAGAATGAGGTCCGCCCCCACCAGAAGGAAGCATTGGAAGACTGTCTGCGCGGGTTCGAGCAGCATGAGCGCGGCAAGCTCATCATGGCCTGCGGGACCGGGAAGACTTTTACCTCGCTTCGCCTTGCGGAGGAGATGGTTCCGGAGGGTGGCCGCATCCTCTTCCTCGCCCCGTCGATCTCCCTCGTCGGCCAGACGCTACGCGAATGGACCGCTCAGGCACGCGTGCCGCTGCGCGCACTGGTCGCCTGCTCGGACACCAAGGTCAGCAAGGACGCCGAGGATCTCCCCGTCCACGATCTGGCATACCCGGCCACCACCGACTCGCGGAAACTCGCGCTGCATGGCAGCGAGGGGACGACGGATCGGCGGACGGTCGTCTTTGCCACCTATCAGTCCATCCAGGTGGTTGCGGATGCCCAGAGTCAGGGCCTGGGGGCCTTCGATCTGGTCATTTGCGATGAGGCCCATCGGACCACCGGGCTGACATTGCCGGAGGAAAATCCCTCCGATTTCGTAAAGGTCCACGACAACGACAAGCTCGCCGCTCATCGCCGGCTGTACATGACGGCTACCCCGCGGATCTTCGCGGAGCAGTCAAAGAGCAAGGCTGAGGAGAAGGATGCGGCGATCTTCTCGATGGATGACGAGGCCACTTTCGGGCCGGAGTTCCATCGGCTGAGCTTTGGCAAGGCGGTCGCGCGCGATCTGCTGACCGACTACAAGGTGCTCATCGTCGCCGTTCAGGAAGAGACGATGGCCTCGCTGGCCAACGCCTACAACCAGACGTACAAGCTCGACGACAAGAAGGCCATCGACATCAATTTTGCCACCCGAATGATCGGGGCCTGGAAGGGGCTCTCGAAGCGTGGCTTGGTGGCGGTCGATGAGCATGGGGAACAGGAGGCGGTCACCGAAGATACGCACCCGATGCAGCGCGCCGTCGCGTTCTCGCAGTCGATTAAGGCCTCGAAGCAGACGACCGAGGCGTTCAGCTGCATGGCGGAGCTGTACCGGGACGCCCTCCCGGAGACGCATCAGCAGGGCCTGGTCCCCTGCGAGCTGCGCCACGTCGACGGCACGATGAACGCCTATCAGCGCCAGGTGGAGCTGGAGTGGCTGAAAGAGGCCTCGGAAGATACCTCGTGCCGGATCCTGTCGAACGCGCGCTGCCTCTCCGAGGGTGTCGATGTGCCGGCGCTCGACGCCGTGGTCTTCTTCGATACCCGCGATTCGATCGTGGACATCGTCCAGTCGGTCGGTCGGGTCATGCGCAAGGCGCCCGGCAAGCAGTACGGCTACATCATCCTGCCAGTGGCCATCCCGGCCACGCAGGTCCAGAACTACAACGCCTACCTGGAGAGTGATCCCCGCTTCCGCGGTATCTGGAAGGTCATCAAGGCGCTGCGCGCCCACGATGAGTCCCTGGTGGATGAGGCCGAGTTCCGCCGGAAGGTCAATGTCGTAGGGGGCGAAGGCGAGGAAGGTGAAGGTGAGGGCTCCAGAAGCCGGGGGGAGCAGCTTACCCTCGATTTCCCCGATCTGCCGGTCGGCCAGATTTCGGAAGCCGTCTACGCGGCCATCCCCAAGAAGCTCGGCGATCGAGAGTACTGGAGCCAATGGGCGAAGCAGGTCGCAGACATTGCCCGCCGGGTCACGGAGCGGATCCGGAGGCTCACGGACAGCGGGGAGACCCGGGAGGCCTTTGAGGCGTTCCTCAAGGAAGTGCGCGCGAACACGAACCCGAACGTCCGCGAGGACGAGGCGATCGAGATGCTCGCGCAGCACGTGGTCACTCGGCCGGTGTTCGAGGCGTTGTTCGCGGAGTCCTCGTTCACCAAGGACAACCCGATCTCGCGGGGCATGGAGGCACTTCTCGAGGCGCTTGACGAGTATGCGGTCAGCAGCGAGACGGATGAGCTGGAGCGCTTCTACGCGGTCATCCGTGAGCGCGTGCAGTACGCGCAGAGTGACAAGTCACGCCAGGAGGTGATCCGCAACCTCTATGACACGTTTTTCCAAAACGCCTTCCCGGCGCTGTCCGACCGCTTGGGGATCGTCTACACGCCCGTGGAGGTCGTGGATTTCATCAACCGATCGGCGGACGCCATCCTGCGAACGCACTTCAACCGCGGCCTGGCCGACCAGGGTGTGGAGATTCTCGAGCCGTTTGCCGGCACGGGCACCTTCGTCACCCGGCTGATCCAGAGCGGCCTACTCGGGGACGCCGAGACGCTCTCGCGCAAGTACACCGAGGAGCTGCACGCCAACGAGATTGTCCTGCTCGCCTACTACATCGCCACACTCAACATCGAGGCCACGTTCCACGAGTGGACCGGTGAGAAGCGCCCGTTCGAGGGCATGGTGCTCACCGACACCTTCAACATGGCCGAGGAACGCAACCGGGACTGGGAACGCGAGCAGCGCTGGCTTGCCGAGAACAGCGAGCGCGCACGGCAACAGCGGGAGAGTGACATCCGGGTCATTGTGGGGAATCCGCCTTACTCGGCTTGGCAAGCGTCTGGGCATGAGGGCAACGCCAATCGCCCCTATCCGGCACTCGACGAGCGGATCCGGGAGACCTACGTTGCGCAGTCATCGGCAACGCTGAACAACAGCCTCTATGACAGCTACATCCGGGCTATCCGTTGGGCCTCCGACCGGATCGGCGATCAGGGGGTAATCGCCTTCGTCACCAATGGAGGATTCATTGACGGCAATGCCACCGAGGGGGTGCGCCGGTGTTTGGCGGATGATTTTAGCCATGTCTATGTGGTGAATCTGCGTGGCAATCAGCGGATCACGGGTGATGATCGACACCGGGAAGGAGGGGTTATTTTTGATGCGGGGCCTCAAGGCGGAGGATCAAAGGCTACTATCGCCATTGTCCTTTTGGTTAAGGATCTGACCCACCAAGGGGACTGCCGCATCCTCTATCACGACATCGGTGACTATCTGAGCCGGACGGAGAAGCTCGAGGCGCTGGAGCACTTCCAGGAGATCACGGCCACCCCGCTCACACCGATCACGCCCAGTCCGAGAGGGGAGTGGATCAACCAGAGCGACCCGGCGTTCGATGAATTCCTGGCCATCGGCCGGAAGAAGGAGCGGGAAGGGACAGCGGTTTTTGGGATCTACTCTCGTGGGGTCATGAGTGGTCGGGACGCCTGGGTCTACAACTTCTCCCGCGAGGCCTTGCGGGAAAACATGACTGAGATGATCGACGGCTACAACGGAGAGGTGGAGGCTCTTCGAGAGGCCGGTGGGGCTAACTCCGTCGAGGAGGTCAAGCGGCTGGTGGATACAGATCCATCAAGGATTGGATGGGACCGGGAGCTATTCCAGCGGGCGATGCGCGAGCAGCGCGCCGAGTTCCGAGAGGCCTTCTCTTTTACAGCGGTGTATCGCCCCTTCGCCAAGAGCGCTTACTACTTCGACCGGCACTTCAATAACTGCGTCTACCAGATGCCCCACTTCTTCCCGACTCGGGAGCATGGGAACTATGTCATCGCCGTCACGGGAACAGGGGCGTCGAAGCCGTTTTCGACCTTGGTCACCGACTGCGTGCCCAACCTGCACATGATCGACTCCAGCCAGTGCTTCCCCCGCTACTGGTACGAGTATGTCGGAGATCAGCCGGGCCAGACCGCCGGCCTGCTCGACGATCCGGCCGAGACGCCAGACGAGCACGGTTACATCCGGCGGGATGCGATCACCGACGAGGCGCTGCGGATCTTCCAAGACCACTACGCGGATGACTCGATCGCCAAGGACGACATATTCTGGTACGTCTACGGCGTGCTCCATTCCGAAGAGTACCGTGAGCGTTTCCGCAACAACCTCCGCCGTGGGCTGCCGCGGATCCCCCTGGCCGAGGACTTCTGTGCGTTCGCCCGTGCTGGACGAAACCTTGCGGATCTACACCTGAAATACGAGACGGTCGAGCCCTACCCCCTGGAGGAAGAGCACAAGCGGCTGTCGCTGGACGATGATGACTACCGGGTCTACAAGATGCGCTTTGCCAGCTCCGGACGGCAGAAGGACAAGTCCGCGATCATCTACAACGAGCAGCTGACCCTGCGCGGTATCCCTCTGGAGGCATACGAGTACCAGGTCAACGGCAAATCGGCGATCGAGTGGGTCATGGAGCGCTACCAGGTCTCGAAGGACAAGAAGACCGGCAACGTGAACGACCCGAACGAGTACTCGGATGATCCTCGGTATATCGTCGATCTGATCAAGCGGCTCGTCCGGGTAAGCCTGGAGACGGTGCGGATCGTGCGGAGCCTGCCGCCGTTGAATGAGGCTAGATTGGACAAGTGACCGGATCGGACAGCCTCGTGGCCCGCCTTCGGTCTACGAGAGCTCCCAAGCCCCAAGCGGCCGGGGGGGTGAGCACCAGCATGTACTTTGCCTGCTCCCCGCTGTTAGCGGCCCCGTAAACTGACCCACGGCTGGCCAAGAAAATTGACCCACCCTCGGGTGGCCCCTGGCCACGAATGACCATACCGTCGGCTGCCGAACTGAGCGGTGGAGACGGGAGCTGTGAAGGAGTGGGTCGTGATTCACAAGATCAAAACGCTCTACGACGAAGGTCGAGGACTGTCGATCCGCGCCATCGCCCGGGAGCTGGGGGTAGCCCGGAACACAGTGCGCAAGTACCTGGCGCGGCCGGCGGAGGCGATCGCCGCTGAGCGGAAGGAGCCGGGCGTTTAGACGTGCCAGTGCCGCTTAACGGTTGCTAGGCCCTTGCCGAGCTCTCGCGCTACTTGGCGTTGCGAGTACCCACGCAGCTTGAGTCTTTGGACGGCGGCGGTCGTGTCTGTCGCCCGCGGTCGCCCCGGGCGTCGGCCCTCTCGCCGAGCTCGCTCGAGTCCCTCGGCCGTGCGCTCTCGAATCCTATTGCGCTCGAACTCCGCGAAGGCAGCGAACATCTGCAGGATAAGCTTGCCGTTAGCGCTCGTTAGATCCGGGGTCGGGAGATCGAGGGAGACCACGGATAGCTGGCGCGCATGCAGGGCTTCAATGGTCTGCTGTACATCGATGGCGTCGCGGCCGAGGCGGTCTAGCTTGAGCACGATGAGGCGGTCTCCGGGCTCTAGCTTGTCGTCGACCAGCCGACGGAATTCTGGCCGCTTGCGGGCTTCTACGCTGCCGCTGACGTGCTCGACGACTACCCGGTGATCCTGGATCTCGTAGCCCGCTTGGCGGATAGCTCCGATCTGGTTCTCGGGGTTCTGCTCGACGGTGCTTACGCGGCAATAGGCGAACGTGCGCACTAGCGACCTCCTGGCATCATAAAAGGACCGTTACGTGACCCCTGCCGGGTTCCTGCGCTGTCGGGTATCAACAATACAGGGGTATCGTTTGTTGATCCCAGGTGTTATATGATCCCCCTATTGATGGTACCAAACGCCTTAACGCTGGCCTACACTGCGCGGTTGGGCAGGTCTCGGCCACCGGACCGGGTAGCGGCAATGACCCATCGTAGGTGGCGGCCCGTGGGGCCGTTACGGCGTAACAGATTGCGAGGGGAGGGGGGTGTGAACCGTGATGGCGTGAATCTGGTCCGTGTCGATGCTGAGACGGACGTCTGGCGCTTCTACTCTGTCTGGGTAGAAGCGGATTTGTTCGCCCCGGCCCGGCTCGTGCGCTTCTGGGGAAGGATTGGGGCTCGTGGCGGCCAGTGCCGGGTAGAGCCCTACGAGGACCCCGAAAGGGCGCGGCGCGCTCTGGAAAAGACCGTGGCCCAGAAGGTCAGGCGAGGGTATAGCCGCCAAGCGGGGTGACAGGCCTAGTCGGCAATGACAAGAGGGTGGCGTGGGTGTGCCGCGCCGAGGAGGTGTGCCATGGAACTCATCATGTTCGTCGCGCTGATCTTCATGCTCTGGCTCCTGGTCCAGCTGGGGGTCGGGATCTACCACCAAGGGCTCCGTCGTGGTCTCCGGCGCTGGGTGCGTGGACTTCCGCACCTGGTCTCGGTCGCCCTCGTGTCCATGCTGAAGGTGATCCCGATGCTCGTCGCAGGGGCCGTTGAGGCTTCACGCGCGAGAGGTGGTGCTCCTGCGGAACATACTCAATCGATGCCTCTGCCCTCTGAAGAATTCGGTGAAATCGATTCCCGCCACATGACGAATTACATTAACTATGGGCAACCAATTCCTCCGCCTGAGGAACGGGAATATATGGATAGATGGCACTAGGCTCTAGTGTGTTTTCTTCCCTCGTTGATGGCTGATTGGCCGCTACGTTGGCCTGCACTCTGGAGTGACGTGGTACCAACGGCCCCTGCATTGCTGAGATAAGACACAGCCTTATACCCGCCCCAGCCCATGAGCGAGGTGAAGACCAGCGGCAACCCGATGTGCAGGAGCCCGGTGATGATCATAAGCATCGTCCCCTGGGTTCCGCCGTCGGGGCTGAGGAGGTTGCCGACGTTGCTCGCCGCGAGGTAGGAGAGCGTGTCAGGGTGCATGGCCCGTACCATGTTCTCCTCGAGCCAGATCGAGACGGACCACAGGTAGTCCCACACCTTGATCAGCACGATCCCGAAGGTCGCGACGAACACGGTCTGCCAGCTGTAGAGGGAGATGATCAGCAGGAAGGGCAGCAACATGATGATGCCCATGAGCAGGAAGGCCTGGATCATAGGCGCGACGGAGCGGATCGTGTACATCATCGGTCCATGCTCGACCGTGTCGTACCAGGCTGTGCCCAGCCCGACCGCGACGGTCGAGAAGACCCGCTCGTGCAGGCCCTGCCCAGCGGTTTCGTCGGTCGCGACCAGGTCGGCGGAAGCGATCGGCGCGCTGCTCGCCTCGTTCTGGATGATCCGCTGGATCATCGCATCCTCGACCTCGTACTGCTCGGTTTCGTCAGCGGTTCCGTCAGTGAAGGCTGCCCACACCTCGTGGAGCCGATCCCAGAATCCCGGCTCCATCTGCTCGAGGATCCGTTCGCGCAAGCCGGGGCCATCGAGGCCGACGTCGGCGTTGCCGGTCCACCACTCGTGGCAATAGGGCCGGCCATGCGGAGGAGGGTGGTTGTCGTCGTAGTAGGCGCCGCTGCGCTGCTCCTCGTAGTCCCAGCCCTCAACCGGCCTTGATGCCTGGTAGCGCTGATAGTAGGTGTTCAGGTAGACGTAGGATCCGATGTACTGCGGATCGTCCTCTCCATGCTGATCGAGAAGCGGGTCCACATCCGGACGCTCACGCTGATAACGCGAGCGTGCCGGAATGAAGCAGTCCTCGACGAACTGCTCGACCTCGGCGGCCACCTGCTCGTCGTTGATCCGCTGCCGGTCGAAGTCGAGCCGGGTCTGAACGTAATCCTCGGGGCAGTTGAGTCCGTCGATGGCTGCTCCCGTGATGCCGCTGCCGATCGCCAGTGTCCCGTACCACCACGGCGGCACCTGCGCCGGGGACAGGTGCTGGTCGAAGACGTCGTGGTAGGGCGTATCCTCCGGGTCCGGGATGTCCGGACCCGCTGTTTCCCCCGCACAAGGGTCTTCGTGCTCGAGCACCGAGGTCTGGAGTTCGATCATCGGCTGCGCTGCCAGCACCACGACGGAGAACGCCATGACGATGCGCAGCTCCATGGCGTGGACACTGCGCTTCGCTCCGGCCTTCGCCTCCATGCCCGTGTAGGCATCGGAGAACGCCTGGACGAGAAAGACGAGGAACGGGATGTAGGCGATCCCGGTTCCCGTCAGAATCTCCCAGATCGTCTCGTACTGCATCCACGCGAATACGAGGGTGAAGGCTTCGAGCGGATGCTGGACGTTCATAGCAGCCTCACCAGCCGGGGTATCAGGTCCTGGCCGAGCAGGGCCTCCAGGAGCAACAGCCACAGGGCCACCTGCCAGCGGGCGTCGTGCAGGTGCAGCCGCTGTTGCGGCGTCAGGTGGCTTCCAAGGAACTCGACGGCGTAAGGCCAGACCGCAACGACCGCAGCGATCAGGCCAAGACGCCAGAGGGTGAGCGCCCCTTCGAGCTGGGCGAGTCGTTGCTCGATTACGGCGGCTGGCTCCACGGCATACCAGAGCAGGGTGCCGAAGATCGCCACCGCAAATAGGAGGGCCAGTCCTAGCCAGGTGCGCAGCATGGCCGTCCCCTAATCGTCGAGTTCCTCAGGGATGCCGTCGCGGATGCGTTGCTCCGGCACCGGCGTCGGAGCAATGGCGCCCCGAGAGGCGTCACGCCGACGTTGGCCCTCCTGGAGCAAATGCTCAGAGGTGTGCGAGACGACCGCCCGGCGGGCCTCGATCTCCAGCATCAGGTTCTCGATCTCCTCGTCGAGCTCGTCCAGGGCGTCGTCGATCTCGTCCTGTGCCGGGCCGGTGCGTGCGATCGTTGGCTCAACGCGACCAGTGAGTAGCATCCGGCGTACCGACAGGGCGCGCTCCATGGTCCGCGCCATGCTGATCTCCTGGGCCAGGCGCCCGGCGGCCAGCTGACGTTCCTGCGAGGGCATTTCGTCGAGGGCTTGCGCGAGCTGCGGGGTGAAGCCGACTCCCGGTGCCTGTAGGTCGTCGAGGTGGTCCTCGGTGAGGGCGTCATCCTCCATGGCCTGCAGGAGCTCGGCCATGTCGTCTTGCACGCTTTCGCGTTCGCTATCGAGCTGGGGCACGATCCCGTGTCCGGGCACGGACTCGCTCTGTTCACCCTCACCGATCCATAGCTTGGAATCCCCCAGCACACCAGGCTCGCCTGTGTCCGGGTCGCCGACGGTCCACTCCTCAATCTGGTCTATGGTCGTGTTCCCCGGCTCGGGCTCCCAGATTACCTCCATGCGTGTGTCGTCACCGGCCGGGGCTCCTTGCATGATGGTCTGGTAGCCCGCGTCCAGTGCATCGCTGA
The DNA here is from genome assembly GCF_016653405.1 of Halorhodospira halophila. NCBI lineage: Bacteria > Pseudomonadati > Pseudomonadota > Gammaproteobacteria > Chromatiales > Ectothiorhodospiraceae > Halorhodospira > Halorhodospira halophila. The sequence goes on along the minus strand of NZ_NHSN01000044.1, from coordinate 29,059 downwards.
CGGGCTCGACTGGAGGCTGGCCCTCGCCGCCGCGGCGTTCCCCGCCGCTGCCGGGGGTGCCGTCGTACCAGATCAGGCCGCTGTCTGCGGCGTTCTCCTCGACATGCTCCTCCGCCCGGACGATGTCGTCCTCGACCCCCATCTGCATCTGCCACTCGTCGCCCTTCGACAGGGTCACCAGGTCGGAGTATGGGTTGGTCTCACCCTCGGCGAGCTCCTGCTCAATCTGCTCACAGCTCTTGGTGGCGAGCTCGAGGGTCTCCTCAGCGCGCAGGAGCGTGTTCTGCATGAGGTCGTAGAGGCCGGGGTGGGCTCGTTGGAGCACGAGCGCTGGCAGGGACGCAACAGCGGCATTGGCCGCGTCCACCATTTCATCGACCATGGCATCCGCCCCGTCGGCCACCTCCTGGAGCTGATTGCGCACGGTGGTAACCGGGTCGAACTCACCGCAGGAGTAGCCCGCGCTCAGGTGAGACCCGAAGCTCAGGTCCAGGGTCGTGAGGTTGGGTTGCAGGGGAGGATTCCACGGCTCGGCCCCACCGATCTCGTAGTACCAAACGCCGTCGTCCTCCGGTGGTGTGAGAGGCTCGTTGGCGAGCACAGCGGCCGGCGCCGCTAACGCGATGACTGCAAGGCTTGCTGCTCGACGCATGGCTGACTGTCCCCTTGTTACCAGCTCACGGAGGTGATGAAGGCTCCCTCGCGCTCACAGCAGGAATACCGCCGCCACATCGTCCAGACGTAGTCGCCGTCCAGATCGGTGCGTGACGAGGATGTTCCCCCGGCCCAGCCGTCGAGCCCGTCGAAGCGGTCATCGACGCCGAGAATCTCGCAGGAACTCTCCGAGCGCGGATGGTGCATCTGGAACGTGCCGGTCTCCGCATCGCCCGGCTCGAGCGGATCCGGCAGCCACACGCGATAGCCCGCTGTGGAGGTTGTGCCGCCACTGGAGAGGTGGTCGTAGACGCGCCCTGGTTCGCCTGAGCGGGTTACGATATGCCCGGCCCGGAAGGCGGCTATGCCGGCGGCCTTGGCGTCTTCCGGCTGTGGTGTCTGCCCCACCCGCGGGTAGACGCCGCCCCAGGTCTGCAGGCCCCAGGTACCGTCTTCGCTCAGCTCCTCGACGCCCGGAAAGGACCTGTGGGCATTGGTGACGAACTCGACAACGCCCAGCCGCCATTCGACGGCGTCGATCGCCGACTGGTAGTAGGGCGTCATCATGTCGGCCGCGGAGGGGCAGGGGCCTTCGGGTAGCGGTATATCTTCTACGATGTCTGCTGCTGGGTGGCCGATCGCGTCGGCCTCTTTGTAGGTCACCGTGGCGTGGTTCCGGGCGGGTCTGGAGTCATGTTGCGCGCCTTCACCGGGGTCGTAATCGATCAGCGCAGCGAAACCTTGCTCCAAGGCGAGCTCCTGGGCGTGCCCAAGCGTCTTACGGATCTCCCGCCACGGGTTTTCTGCGGCCTCGTGATAGGCCGAGATCACGAGGTCGGGGATATAGTGACCGAGTCGGATCGAGGTGCGGATCGAGCAGCCAGTCCAGCTGCAGCGGAGCCAAAAGCACACCCCCTCGAGACGGAAATCGAGACAGGATGGGAGCGCGCTTAGCGTGTCCTGGGTGATGTCGATGGTGTTCACCTCCGCCCTCGCGGCCGGGACAAGGCCTACCATGAGAGCGGCTGCAAAGCAGGCAGGCCGGGCTGTCGATCTAAGGGTCATCGATAGCCTCCTGTAGGTGCTGACGGGCCTCGTCCGGATCCGCGACGCCGTAGACGACGGTCGTGCGGTCGAACACGACAGCCGGGACCTGTTCGATTCCCAGGCCGATCGCAAGCGCTACAGCGCGCAGCGCTTCCCCCAGCCGCTCCTCCTCCGGGCCATCCACCAGGCGCCGTGCCGTTCGCAGCGCCTCATCGGGGTCGTCGGGCAGCCGCGCCTCAAGAGCGCTGATGCGCTCCTGGGCTTTATCCACGCGATAGATCGTGACGTCCGACGGGGCGGCCTGCGGCGTATGCGTCTCGCCCGCGACGAAGACCTCGACGCGCTCGGCGGCAGCGCCGGCGGGTGCCACGAGAGCGATCAGGAGTAGTGGCGGGAGGCGCCGCAACATCGTCAAGACTCCTCCTCCACATGGGTCTCCAGGCGCTCCGGCTCGCCGGTGTACCCGTCCAGGGCCAGCCCCCAGGGGTTGCCCTCGGGGTCAACCTCGAAGCGGACTACGCGCAGCGGGTAGCGCACCTCAATGTCCTTGACGAGCTCGCCATCGATGTACTCCTGGATCTCGACGTCGAGGAAGACCTGCCAGGTGTCATCGCCGAGGCGCTCCACTCGCGCAGGCTCAAAGCGGGCGCCCGGGATCTCGCGGATGTAGCGGGATCGATTATCGAGCTCGCCGCTCTGGGCGCGTCGCTCCAGGTCTGCCTCCTGGACCTGGAGGAAACGGGGAGTCATGTAGCTTTGCAGCCGCCAGATATTCTCGGGGTACTCGTCGGCGCCGTCGTCTTCCCAGCGCCAGAGCTGCTGCCAGATATAGAAGGTGAAGGTATAGACGACCGGCTCCGGGATCTCGCCGGCCTCCATCACCCCGCCCGTGCGCAGCTCCGGGGTCTGATGGACCCGAATATCCTCGGGCGCGGTATGCCACCCCCACCACAGGCCGGCACATGCCAGGGCCAGCCCCGCGGCCAAGACCCGGAGTGTCCGAACGTGCGCCCAGCAGGTGTCGATCTCTTTGCGGTGTCTCATCGGCGCCCCACGTCCCAGGTGCCGCTTCTTAGAATGAGCGGCGCGCGCATCAAGCCAGCTCTATGCAGGGCCAGCCGGCAGCGCTGTTGGTAGTAGCCGGTGGGCCGACCCTTCTTGATCTTTTGGAAGACCGTGGCCGCGATGAAGACCGTGGCAAGCACCATGATGGCGGCGCCCCCGACGCCCATCATGGCGCGGCCGAATAGCCAGCCGATGGCGATGCCGACCGGAAGCCAGAAGATGGTTCCGGCGACAAGGATGGCCACGAGCTCGGTGGAGGAGCACCCCCGGAACACGGGGGGCTCCTCGTTGAGTCGTTCCGCCATCATCCGGCGCTCGCCAGCGGTCTCCACCATGGTCCACCCTCAGGCCACCGCTGGCATGGCGTTGTGGAAAGTCATGCCGGCGTCGATGACGTCCTCGGTGGCCGTCGTCAGCAGGAACGTGACCACCAGCAGCAAAGCGCCACCGGCAATGCCGAGCAGGCCGACCTCGCCCCACTCAGCCCGGCCATTGCGGGCCTCGTTGAACTTCGTGAGGCCGGCCCAGGCCACCCAGACAAAGCCGGCAATGCTGACGACCGTTGCCAGGACAACCGCACCGTCGAACAGGTACCCCTCCATCGTGGCGAGCCAGTCCTCGTCGGCCGTCCCCGCGCCATGGTCAGGGTCCTCGGGGGAGGGCAAAGACCCCTGCTGAGCCATGGCCCCAGCGGGACCAAGCAGAAAGAGGGAGAGGGTGGCGTCTCTCGTCCGTTGCCAAGTGCTGCGTGCGGGCATGATTGGTCCTCCTCAGTGGAAGTGCGTCGCCGGGCCTTGATGGCCCAATTACCGGGTCCGATTGACCCGTCCCCACACCGTCATCCCGGCCGCACGTAGACGGCGACAACCGTGACGACGATGACCGCTCGAATCGTGTACCNCTGCTGACCAGGTCCCAAAAATATCGGGATCCCAATTCAACGTCGGTAATCTCCCTGTAGTGGATCGATCTGCCTTGGCTGTGGCTGGCGTGGCGCCTCGATATGCTCCTGGATGCCGTGGCGGACGCGCTCCAGGTCGCGACGCAGCCAGTCATAACGGAACTCCACGCGAGCATCCGGGTCGGATTGGGCTTCGGCTTCCTCGATCAGGGGTTCAAGCGCTTCAAGCTCATAAGCGAGTCGAGCGAGCGCGTCCCGCTCGCCATTGGCGGCATCGCTAAGCGCTATAGGCGGAAGCAGGGCGACTCCGGCCGTGACCAGCAATACGAGTGTTCGCGTGCGCATCACGGGCTCCGTTGCTGATTTGCGTGAGAGTGATGGTGGGGTATATGGCGGGAAGGCTGGGGGAAAAAGTCACCATGCGGTGGCGATAGTTTTAGTGCTCCTGGCCGAAGTGGCCGGCCAGGAGGGTGAGGTAAAAGGGCAGGCCGTTGGCGGGTTCGATAGGGGCTGGTCGTTGGGTTAGAGGCGTGCGGCCAGCCGTGGATGATGGACCTCCAAGTGCGCTTGATGCGCCGCCCCGCTAGTCAGGAGGGAAGCGGAGCCAATAACAAAGGGCGCGGCTGAGCCGCACAAAGGGGCCCGCTGGATAGGCCGGCAGCGGGCAGCCGGTGTGGTGGAGTGCATCAGGAGACCTGTAGGCCTCCCCCAGCTGCTCGGAACTAGAAGCAGCTGGGGCAGACCTCGGTCTGGAGAACAGGGGGCCTGATGGCAGAAGCCACCAGGCCCGGCGACGCAAATATGCCACACGCCACGGTGTGGCGCTGTGTCCGGATGGGGAGTCCGGAACTCAAGGTCCGTTGCGAGGGGCTCCCAATTACGGACCTGGGCCGACTGCACGAGACAGCGCCCTTCCTCCCGACCCGAAAGGGCTTACCGGGGCCTGGATCCGCTCCAGGCACGCGGCGAAAACCATACAAAGCGTGTCAGTAAAGACTGTATCAAAAAGACATTGTACGTGGTAGCTGCAGGAACAATTAGACACTTTCCTATGGATCTTGGGCCCTCGGCCTGATAGGCGCCTCCCCTAAGTAGGGAGGCACAGATCGTGCAGCGTCGCTCCGCAGCTCGCATGGTCTGTCCTCCTCGATGGTGCCGGGGGACAGACCGCCCCTGCCGGGGTGCCTGTCCCCGGCGGGGTTGACGAATAGGTGCGGCCCGACCGGCCTGGTGGCCGGCGCCTCGCTGCCCGGGCCGGGCGGGGCTTGGTGGGTGCCGCAATGTGCTCGCGGCCGGCGTCTTCCCGCAGGGGTCCGCGCGGGGCCCCTCCGGGAAGACGCCGCCGAGCGGCGTCTAGTGGGTCTAGTGGGGGCTTTCCCTATCCCGGAGCTCCGAGAAGGCTCTGCTGATGATCGAACCTCCGATCACAGAGTAAAAGACCACTATAACGTGGCCTACTATCTCGAACTCATCCGCAAGGTGTCCCCAGCGCATCATATAAACGCCTGCCAACACCCAAAAAAGCGTTAACGCAACTCCTGCCCAAAAAAGGGCCTCGGGTCTGCGCGCTAGAGCAAGCAGCTGTGTAGCCGCAAGCAGCCGTGTAGCCAAGATTCCTGAAACTATATACACGGCGAACACGATAGCTATACCCGTGTGCATAACTCCCTCCTTCCTCTGTGGAGCCGGCGGGTTGGATTGAAGTGTGGCCCGACCGGCCTGGTGGCCGGCGCCCCGCTGCCCGGGCCGGGCGAGGCTTGGTGGGTGCCGCGATGCGCTCGCGGCCGGCGTGTTACTCGTGCATGAGCTCTGGTGGGTTGGCTCCTACGAGAAGCCATCGTGCTCTTTTTAATTCCCGGAGCACGGAGAAAGAGAGCTCGCCAGCAGCGCGGAGCCGCTGGGCGTAGGCGGTATCGAGCGCGGGGTCGCTGGGACCGTGCTCGTCAGACAAGTCGTAGAAAAGCGTGCGTAATTGTTGTATGGCCTCGGCTGCTTCTGCCAATTGCTCGTTGTGGGGATGCTCATTTAGCGTGCGGCTAAGAGCTCTCCGCACAGGGGGCCGGAGCTCGTGCGGGAGCTCCCCGACGTGAAAGTCCGAATCCGCGATGACGGACGCTTCGCCCGTTACCGGATGCAGGCGGTGCTGTAAGAGAGTTAACTCGCGGTTGGGTAACCGGACTACGGAGTGGCTTACCCACTCCTCCCCATTAAAGATCCACGAAGTCTGGGCCAGTGTGTAAGCCATGGTCTGTCCTCCTCGATGGTGCCGGGGGACAGACCGCCCCTGCCGGGGTGCCTGTCCCCGGCGGGGTTGACGAATAGGTGTGGCCCGACCGGCCTGATGGCCGGCGCCCCGCTGCCCGGGCCGGGCGGGGCTTGGTGGGTGCCGCGATCCGCTCGCGGCCGGCGTCTTCCCGCAGGGGTCCGCGCGGGGGCCCCTCCGGGAAGACGCGGTGCAGGCCAGGGCTCCCCGATGATCCAGCACATGGACCATCGGGGATGGCAGACGCAGCCTACAGCTTCCCGAGCTCCGCCAGGCTGACGTAGCCCTCGACGCTGACGATGACGTGGTCGAGCACTCGGACCTCGATCAGCTCCAGAGCCTGTCGGAGACGAGCGGTGATCTTCTCATCCGCCGCCGATGGCTCCAGATGGCCGCAGGGATGGTTGTGGACCAGGATCACGGCAGCGGCCCCATGCCGAAGCGCTTCCTTGACCACTTCTCGTGCATAGACCGCCGCCCCGTCGATGGAGCCTCGGAACAGCTCCTCGAAGCCTCGGATCCGGTGGCGGTTGTCGAGGTAGACGACTCCGAAGACCTCGTGGTCGCGATCTAAGAGCTCCGCCTGTAGCGCCTCATAGGCTTGCGCCGGGTTACGGACGATGCGCCCGCGGGCCAGGCGTCGCCGTGCCAGGCGTTGCGCCATCGAAAGAATCTCGTCCTCGGTCACCGGCTCGGGCACGACGTAGGTGCCGGCCTGCTCGCCGGCCTGGAGTTTGGCGTGGATCATTCCCTGTCCTCCTCGATGGTGGCGGGGGACAGGCCGCCCCTGCCGGGGTGCTTGTCCCCGGCGGGGTGGATGGACGTCTCGCTTACGGGGCTTCCGACGTGAGCTGGTCGATCTTGTTACGGACTTCCTCCGCGGTACCGTATGGCTCGCCAAGCGGCCAGATCACGAACTCGCCGTTGGCCTCGGCGTACTCTACGGAGCCGTAACCAAGAGCGGAGCGCATCTCTTTCGTTAGCTCGTCAGCCTGCTGGAAGTAGGCCTCAGCTCGTTCGACGAGGTCGATGTCAGCAAGAAAAGCGCTCCAGTCGTTTCCGGAGCGGTAGCCTTCGTCATGGCCCTCGCCCCAGAGGTCGTCGGTAAGCCTTGCCAGGATAGGCTGACTAGGCGCGTCGGAACCGAAAGCAGCTTCGATGCACCTGTACAGGTCGTCTTTAGTGGTGATAGTCGTCATCGGTCAGACCTCCCGTTCCACGCCTTCCTCGACCCGCAGGTCTTTCGGCGGCGTTTCACCGGCATTCTCGAAAAGCAGCCGGGCCAGCTCGAGAGTATCGTGCCGGGCGTCGGCAGTTTGAAAGACGGTGGGCTCGAATCCATCGCCGTGCCAGTTGATCCAAACCGGGCTTGAGGCTTCCGTAAGGTCAGCCTGGAATTGCATGGTTGCGGGATTGCCGTCGTAGTCGGAGAAGTGTGCGGTGTAGGTCTTCATAGACCCTCCTTTCCATTCCGTCCCCGGCGGGGTTGACGAATAGGTGTGGCCCGACCGGCCTGGTGGCCGGCGCCCCGCTGCCCGGGCCGGGCGGGGCTTGGTGGGTACCGCGATGCGCTCGCGGCCAGCGTCTTCCCCCAGGGGCCGCGCAGGGAAGCCCCTCCGGGAAGACGCCGCCGAGCGGCGTCCTCGGCCCGTTTAGTGGGCTTTTATTGAAAGATCGTCGTCCGTGACGATCTCCATTAGCCACTCGATATGCTCGTGTACCCGCTCGTGCAAAGGGGCCTGCTCGTCGGCCTCGGCGCCGAGCGGCCTGCGCACGACGTAAGTATCCCCGCTCGGGCGGATATAGAGTAGTAGCTGCGAGTCACCGGGTACGGCGTAGACGCCTCGATCGAGCGGCTCGAGCTCGCAGATCGGTGTTTCGTGCAGGGCCATGGTCTGTCCTCCTCGATGGTGCCGGGGGACAGACCGCCCCTGCCGGGGTGCCTGTCCCCGGCGGGGTTGACGAATAGGTGTGGCCCGACCGGCCTGGTGGCCGGCGCCCCGCTGCCCGGGCCGGGCGGGGCTTGGTGGGTACCGCGATGCGCTCGCGGCCGGCGTCTTCCCGCAGGGGTCCGCGCGGGATTCCCTCCGGGAAGACGCCGACCCCGGAGGGAAGGTCGGCGTCAGGGTGGAGCCGGGCGGCTCCAGGCGCCTTAGGTGGCTCTTAAAGACGAAACGGCATAATAACCGCGATCCTCCTCGCGTCCTGCGGAGTGTCCCCGTATTCAGTAATCGCTACCCCGTTGTCGGGGGTTGCACTATCATAGTGGATTACCGGCACCGAAAACCCTTGGAGCGCAGCTTGTAAATATCGGTCGTCAAGATAAAGGCCGTCACCAAGGGAGAGCTCGGCAACACGAACCGCTACGCGCTTGCCGTTCGGTCCTACGTTGGGGAATCGTTCCCAACGCGCCTGATCCTCGGTCGTCACGGAGCGGTCCGCCGAGAAGGTGCGACTAACCGGGACTTGATAGTCCGGATATTCGCACCCCTCCCAGGGTGCAGCGGTGACAGAACCGTTGGGGGCATACCATCCGGGGGCATCGCCCGTACCACGGTCAAGATGCAGGCGTTTGCCGTCGGTTGCTACGCGGTCGCCGTTATCGAAAATGCGTACAAAACGGAGGTACTGTCGCAGTTCGTTTTTATCGGTGGCAACCGCAGCGGCGACCCAATCAAAAGCGGTTTTTGGCTTTTTTGGGGGCGCTGGCATGAAATAGGCGTAAATGTGCATAAGCTCCCGAGCCGCGTCAGACTCATCGCTGCTTACGGAGTGAAGGGCGCGGCGTACCGCTTCAAATGCCTTCGCCCTTGTCGGGCGTCCATGTTCGACTGCGAGACTAGCTGCAGCTTTCTCAAGAGCGTGAGTCTCAGGAGTGTGAGTCATGGCCTGATCTCCTCTAAGTAGCCGGGAGACAGACCGCCCCCTACCGGGGTGCCTGTCCCCGGCGGGGTTGACGAATAGGTGTGGCCCGACCGGCCTGGTGGCCGGCGCCCCGCTGCCCGGGCCGGGCGGGGCTTGGTGGTGCCGCGATCCGCTCGCGGCCGGCGTCTTCCCGCAGGGGTCCGCGTGGGAGCCCCTCCGGGAAGACGCCGACCCCGGATGGAAGGTCGGCGACGCTAGTGCCTGATCACGTCACGACGAAGCGTTCGACAACGGGCAAGTCAGGGCGGGTGGCCGCCGCTAGGGCCCTGGCTTCCGCGAGGTCGTTGCAGTCGCGGATGTGTTCAGCGAGGTCGGTATCGATACGACGGCCGTAGACGCCCCAGAACTGGGCGTGCTCCGGGTTGACGCCGGGTTCAATGCAGTGGTCGTCGGCTTCAACGCACGGCTCGATTTCGAGGCGGTAGTAGTCGGACATAGCCCCTCCTGGTTGAGTGGGGGCAAGCCCCAACCGGGGCCTGCCCCGGTTGGGGGGAGTATCAGGCTGCAGCACGCTCCTCGCTCTCGGTGGACCATTCGTTAAGCCCCTCAACCGAGGAGGACAAGTAGGCTGCAGCGTCTTTGGCTTGGCTCGAGGTCCTGAAAATGAAGGTCTTATCATCCCGGAGAGCCTTGAGCCATGAGGCGATGTAGCCCTCGTGGCGAAGGTCGCCTTGCATGCCTATCTCGGCGCAGAGGTAGGCACAGCTGAGCTCCGCAACGAGCTCCTCGAAGGCGTAGTCTTCGGAGCCGAAGCTCGCGGGCCGGATGACCGATGGCCGAGCCAAGCGGTCGCTGTGGCCGGTCCAGTGGGCCAACTCGTGGAGGAGGGTAGCGTAGAAGCCCTCCGAGGTGCCGAAGGACTCCGGCGGTGGCATCTGGATTCGATCCAGCTTCGGGGTGTAAGCGGCCTGCGTCCCTTGGAAGACGATGTCGGCTCCACTGGCAACAACGATGGCGTCAGCGGCCTCGATGGAGTCGAGCTCCTGGGACACAGTCCCTGGATGCCAGTAGCGCTCGTCGAGCCCCTCGACCTGGTCGAGGTTGAACAGCGTGAACCCCCGGATGAAGGGGACGATCTTCGTCTCAGGGTTGCCCTCCTCATCGTAGACGGGGTTGCCGGCGCGGTCCTTCTTCTGAACGGGGATACGTTTGAAGAAGGTAGCCAGCGTGCCTTTCTCCCCCTTGCGGACGTGGCCGCCTGCCTCCTTGGCCTGCTTGAAGGTCAGCCAGCGGCTCGTCGAGTAGCCGCGGATGGCCTGCTCGGCCCACAAGACGAAGGTGTTGGTGCCCCGGTAGGGGCGGTCGCTGAGGGCGTTGACGGGGAAACCGCTCGCGACGGCCGCGGTCTTGTCGTCCCAGGGCTGAACCCAGGGCACGACGCCTTCCTCGAGGGCGTTGATGATCTTGTCGGTGACCTCCTGGTAGAGATCGCGCTTCTGCTCGGCCATGGTCTGTCCTCCTCGATGGTGCCGGGGACAGACCGCCCCTGCCGGGGTGCCTGTCCCCGGCGGGGTTGACGAATAGGTGTGGCCCGACCGGCCTGATGGCCGGCGCCCCGCTGCCCGGGCCGGGCGGGGCTTGGTGGGTACCGCGATGCGCTCGCGGCCGGCGTCTTCCCGCAGGGGTCCGCGCGGGGGCCCCTCCGGGAAGACGCCGCCGAGCGGCGTCTAGTCGATTAGTAGCGTCCTACATGAGGTCGTTAGGCGTGATCATCAGTGAGCCCGAAGGCGGCGGCAGCCTGTTCAGGGGTTGCGTTATTGCTCCACATCCATCTGATGGCCCTCTCTCGGGTATCGTCGTCGAAAAGCTCGACAACCCCGCTGTTGTCGAGGGCGGTTTTAGCGTCTTCGGTCGTGGCGTAGTAGGCCATAGCCGCGCCCCCTCTCAGTAGATCGGTCGGCTGATGGTGGTGGGTTCGCCCGCGTCTTCGATGCGGTGAACAACCCGCCACGGCACGTCCGAGTATTCCTCCTCGAGGACGCCGAGCATGGTCTCGGCGTCCTCGCGGATCGGGGTCGAATAGATCAGCGACCAGCGATCATCCGGGTCAATCCCCTTCTCCCTCAGCGCGCGCTGGTGAGTCTCCGGCAGCTCCTCCCAGCGCATGATGCGGAAGCGGTGAACGGTCTCGGTGTAGTAGGTCATAGCTCCGTCTCTTTAGTAAGTGATGCCGGCGTAGTTGCCTCGGCGGGGTGGATTGAAGTGTGGCCCGACCGGCCTGGTGGCCGGCGCCTCGCTGCCCGGGCCGGGCGAGGCTTGGTGGGTACCGCGATGCGCTCGCGGCCGGCGTCTTCCCGCAGGGGTCCGCGCGGGGCCCCTCCGGGAAGACGCCGCCGAGCGGCGTCTAGCGTTGATTGGCAGCGTCCTACACCAAGGAAAGCCGTCGGCGTGCGAGGGCGTGGCGTTCGTGATCCGGGCAGCGGATAGAGAACCCCCCGCAGTCGCGGAGAAAGTCCCGAAACTCCCGCAGGTCCTCGAGGCTGATGACCTCAGGCAGCCCAGCCGCCCGGCATTGGCCGCGGACTACGCGGATGAACTTGTCGGCTTCACCACAGACGAGTGCTTCGTCGAGCTCTTGCGCCAGCGCTCGGGAGTGGGTCGCATCCAGGCCGTCGCCGTCATCGGTATGAGGGCGCTGAACACGGCCGGCGTTGTTAGCCAGCGCGGCAACCGCAGCCCACAGGGGGTGCCACCGCCACATATCCCGGGAAAAGCATGCGCCTTGGGCACTGACGGGGTTGAGTCCCATGACGTCTACGCGCATGACCTGCCCTCCTCTCTGGAGCCGTGAGACAGGCCGCTCCCAACCGGGAGCAGGACCTGCCCCCGGCGGGGTTGACGAATAGGGGTGGGCCGACCGGCCTGGTGGCCGGCGGCCGCGGTAGGCTTAGAAGATCCGGAATCCCCCGCAGTCGCGGAGGAAGTCCCGGAACTCCCGTAGGTCCTCGAGGCTGATGGCGCCAGGCATCCCTATCCTGCGACATTCCGCGCTCGTAGCACGCACGGACTCGTCCGCTTTCCCATCAGCGAGGGCTTGGTCGATCCGTTGTGCCAGCTCCGATGATCCCTCAGCGTCGAGGCCATCCCCGTCATTCGTATGAGGGAGCTCGACCCTGTCGGCGACATCAGGTGCGATAGAGGCGACGGTAGCCCAGAGGGGGTGCCACCCCCAGATATTCCGCCGGAAATACGCGCCGCGCTCACTGCTGGGGTTAACACCCACGACGTCCATACCCATGACCTGTCCTCCTATATGGAGCCGGGAGACAGGCCGCCCCCACCGGGAGCAGGACCTGCCCCCGGCGGGGTGGATTGAAGTGTGGCCCGACCGGCCTAGTGGCCGGCGCCCCGCTGCCCGGGCCGTAGGGGCTTGGAGAGGGCGCCACGATGCGCTCGTGGCCGGCGTCTTGCCGGAGCGACCGGCGCGCGCGCCGCTCGGGCAAGACGCCGGAGCGTCTTGCCTTCCTCGCCCACTTGTAAAAGAGCGAGGCCCACCCCGTCTTCGCGCGGGGTGGGCTGGGCCTCAGGCGGGTGCCGGTTCAGCGACCGGCTTGCGCCAGACCCGTTCCTTGGGGTCGAAGCGGTAGCCGGCCTTCTTGAGCCGCTCCTTCTTCGTCTGGAAGTGCGGGTCATCCTTCGAGAGCTGGATGACGTCGCCTCCCGAGGAGTCGGCCCCTTGGCCTCGTGCCTGGTCGCCGGCCGGTGACTCGGCCGGCCCCAAGGCATCCTCCCGCTCGCCCTCGTGGCTGGTGCTCCGCGTGCCTTCCTCCTCGGAGGCCGGCTCAGCACCGTCATGCGGAGCGTGTTGCTCGCGGTCGGCGGCTGGGTGAGGAATGGCCGCGGTGTGAACCGTCTCACCATTGACCTTCACCCACTCGAGCCGCAGCAGGCGCCCCTTGATGGTGACGCCGTACTCGCCGGCTCGCTGACCGGAGCGATAGACGAAGGCCTCGGGGTAGATGTCCCCGATCTTGAAGCGGGCGAGAACCTTCTCGCTGCGATCATTGATGGCCTGCTCGAGGCGCTCGACGACTTCCTGCGCCTCCCGGCCGGTCACCCGGCAATCGATCCGGGTGTAGTCAACGTCATCGGGATGGCCGTACAGGGCGTTCACCTCGACCGCCCAGAACGGTTCCCCCTTGCGCGGGCGGACCTCGCGGGCCCGGTTGAGGTAGGCAATACCGTGGGTATGAAGGTTGAAGTAGGCCTTCTCAGACATGGCGCCCTCCCATCATGGATAAAGCCGGGGAAGGCGCCATCCCTGCCAGGGAGCGCTTCCCCAGCAGGGTGAGTTGCGTGGAGCTGATGACCCGACCGGCCTGATGGCCGGCGCCCCGCTGCCCGGGTCGGGCGGGGCTTGGTGTGCCGTGATCAGCTCACGGCGGGCCTCCTAAGAAATAGCGAACCTTGTCACCAGAGGCTTGTCAAGTGCTCCTCGATCGCCGGCTCAACTTGAGTCAGTTCCCGCACGTCGGCCTGCACCCACACGCCGTCATCGATGCGCAATAGCGTCCGGCGCAGAGGGTCATCGGGATCGTAGTCCAGGACCTCGCATTCGCCGTGCAGGGGGTGTCGAACCCAGGCGGTCGGTGCGCAGTAGCCTCGTCGCTGCTGATCGAATGTCACCACACGCATTGCTCTACCTCCGCTGCTCAAAGATCAGCTTCAGCTGACCTTGCTCCACGCGCGCGGGGGCATCGAAGCGTTTGCCGGTCTTGCGGCTGCGCAGCCCCCGCAGATGCACCGTCTGGCCGGCGAGGAGCGCCTGGGCTTGGCGCTCGGTAAGTTTTTTGCCGGCCGTCTCATGCCAGACCCGCGCCTGGCAGGTATCGCACTGCCACGCACGGGCTTTCGCGTAGATGGTCCCCCCGCAGCCACACTCGCCGATCGAGCGATTCTGCTTGGGCTCAGCCGGCTTTCCGTTCGCATCCGGGCGCGTCGCCGTGCAGTCGGGGTAGCCGCTGCAGCCCCAGAACGCGCCGTGCTTGCCTTTGCGCCGGCGCATTGGCCGGCCGCAGGAAGGGCAGGGGTGAGTCTCGGCGCCATCGATGGCGATGGCCTCGGAGCCGGCGTTCTGGACCTGGCGCACCAGGCTATGAACCCATGCGGCCTGCTGCTCCAGGAACGCAGCCATGTCGCCGCGCCCATCGGCGATCTCGCCCAGCGCCTCCTCCCAACGGGCTGTCGTCGCGGGATCGCTCACCTCCTCAGGAACAGCGTCGATCAGGGCGCGGCCGGCCTCAGTGGCGCGGAGCGCGCGCTTGCGGCGCACCAGGTACCCGCGCTGTTGCAGGGTCTCGATGATGCCGGCCCGGGTTGCCTCAGTGCCGATGCCGCTCGTCTCCTTGAGCGTCTTCCGCAGCTGGGGATCCTCGACGACGTCGGCGACGCGCTTCATCGCCGCGAGCAACGTGCCGGCTGTGTAGGGGCGCGGTGGTTTCGTTTCGCGCTCCTGGAGCTCGGCTGCCTCGAGGCGTACCGGGTCCTGCTCATGGACCGGCGGTAGTGGTTGCTCCTGCTCTCCGGCGCGGTCCTGGCCTAGTACGGCTCGCCAGCCGGAGACGCGGATGGAGCGGCCCTTGGCGGCGAAGGTATCGGTAGCGGTCGCGACCTCGATTACGGCCTCGTCGTACTCGCAGGGCGGATAGAACTGTGCCAGGTAGTGGGCCCGGATGAGCTCGTAGAGCCGGCGTTCGCGTTGGTTCATTGCCGAGACGTCGATCGCCGCGCCGGTCGGAATGATCGCGTGGTGAGCGGTGATCTTCTCGTCGTTCCAGGCCCGAGAGCGGCGCTGAGGATCGGCGCCCTCGACCTGCTCCAAGATCGTTGGGTCCGAACTCGCCAGGGCCTGGAGCACCTGGGTCGCCTCAACATGTTGGCTGGTTGGCAGGTAGCGGCAGTCGGTACGGGGGTAGGTGATTGCTTTATGGCGCTCGTAAAGGGCCTGGGCCGCGTCGAGCACCTCCTGGGCGGAATCGCCCCAGCGCTGGTCCCCGGCTTGTTGCAGGCTCGAGAGGTCCAGCGGCAGCGGTGGGGACGCCCGATGGCGCTCGGTCTGCGCCCGAGTCACCTGCGCGTCAGCGCCCTCGGTGCGTTCGGCGGCGGCCTGCGCGGCTGAGCGGTCGATGCAGCGGCCCTCGCTATCCCGCTGTCCCGTTGGCTGCCACCTAGCCGTCCAGGCGCCCTGGGCGTGGCGGCATTGGACATGGACCTCGTAGTAGGGGTGTGGCCGGAACTGCTCGATGGCGCGATCACGCTCGACGACAAGCCGCAGCGTCGGGGTCTGGACCCGGCCGACGGAGAGCACGCCCTGGTGGCCGCGCTGCTGGGCGGTCAGGGTGAAGGCCCGGGTCAGATTCATACCGATGAGCCAGTCGGCTCGAGACCGGGCCAGCCCGGCCTGGTACAGCGGCTCGGTGCGGTTGCCGTCGAGAAGCTGCGCCAGCGCCTGGCGTATGCTGGCTGGATCAAGGGCCGACAGCCACAGTCGCCGCACAGGGCCACGGTAGCCGGCATGATCCAGGATCTCGCGCCCGATGGTCTCCCCTTCACGGTCTGCGTCCGTCGCCAGGACCACCTCGTCGGCCTGGCTCAGTAGACGCTTGACGATGCAGTACTGCTCTTTGGCCTTAGGCCGAACCTGCAGCTGCCACTGCCGCGGGAGGATCGGTAGGGTCTCGAGCCGCCACTGGCGCAGCTGCTCGTCGTAGGCCTCGGGCGGTGCCATGGCAAGCAGGTGGCCGAAGCCCCACGTCACCGCGACGCCGGGGCCATGCTGGCACCCGGCGTCGCGGCGTGTGGCACCCAGCTCGCGGGCGATGTCCCGGGCCTGAGAAGGCTTCTCGCAGAGGTAAAGCTGCATGGCCTTTACTCCAGGGCGCCCTCAAGCTGCTCGGTGAGATTGCGCTCGAACGCCTCGGGATCGGAAGGCCACGGTGCGTGATCCTCGGGGCGTCCGGTGCCACCGAAAGCCTGGTGGTACGCTGCCTGAACGCGGGTTCGATCCTGCTCGCGCTGCAACTCGATCTGGAGGACGACCTGGTCGTCGCCGATGTCGGTGAGGTCACGCAGCGAGTAGTAGGCACCAGGCTGGCTGACGTAATGGTAGATACCTATGTCCTCAGCCCCCTCGGCGTGAAGACGCTGGGCCGGTGCCTCGTAGTCGAAGGTTTGGCGCACGCGGTTGTACGCGGTATCGACATCGAGATCCACGAGCTCCTCGTAGGCGATCACATACCCATCATCGGTTTGCGGCGCATCGGTGAGCTCGTCAGGTAGGGGCGGCGGCTCCGAGGGGTCGCCCTGGTCCGGAGTTTCCGCGCCGGCGTCGGCGCTTCGCTGGTCGTCCTCGCCCTCATCCGTCTCGAACAAGGCGCCCGTATCTAGGGTGTACTCGACATCATCGCGCTCATCCTCCTGGATCATGGCGCAGCCGGCCGCGAACGTAGTTAGTAGAAGATAGACGGGTACTGTGCGCGCACTCAGTAGCATTGCCGCTCTCCTGTACGATTGGCGTAGCTAGCGCTACGGCGTCAAACAGCGTCGTCGGCCGCACCGGCGACGACCCCATCAGGCGTCGGATCCGGCGTATCGCCCTGCCCGCTTTGGCGGCGGCGGACGGTCAAGGAATCGACTCGCGAGAGGTCCACATCCACATACCGGGCCCTGATCTCGAGCTGGCGACGTTCGTCGCCGGTCTCCTTGTCCACCCATCGCGACTCGAAAAGCTCACCCTCGACAGCCACCCGCGCGCCCTTGGGCAGGAGTCGGGCTGCGGTTTCGGCGCGGGAGCCCCAGAGGCTCACGTTGGCCCAGAAGCCACCGCGCTCGTTAAAACCGCCTTCGCCGTCAGGAATAGGTCGATCGAAGTAAACCCGAAGGTTCGCAACGGGAGTGTCCTGGGTATGCCGCAAAATCGGAGCCCCACCAAGATTGCCCCTGCCGCGGAAGAAATTAGCCATAACAAACCCCTCCCAGACCTGTATCGCGCGCTCCTAGTCTGACAAGCGCAAACGGGGGCACGGGGCAAAAACTGGTCACGATGCGCGATAGGTTTCGGCGAGCTCAGTCAGGGCGTCGATGTGTTCGACATAGCTATCAAGGACGCGGCGCTCGGCGGCAGCCATGCTCGCCTCCATATTGAGCAGCTGCGCCTGAGCATCCAGGTCCATCCATGCCCGACGGGTGGCATACGGCACCCGATGATCCTCCAAGTGCCGCTGCAGGATCGGGGACGTAAAGTGCAGCCAGGACTGCCGGGGAGCACCCCCACCGAGGCGCCAGCGGATAGCCGGGGCGCGCTCACGACCACCAACATGCACCCCGGGATATACCGGCTGAGGCCGTCGCGGATAGTCGCGCCGAAACTGCCGCACCAGCGCCTTCATGCGAGAGCGGATCCGACTCAGTTCCGCGTCCAGCTCAGCGACCCGGCGCCGAGCGCGATCACACGCAGCCATCGCCCCTTACCCTTAAAAGGGGAGTGTGTGACTAAACCAGCGTCCCTGCGAAACGGGGGGGTGCTAGCTGCACCCCCCCGGGCAGGGTGCGTCGTAGCCAACCTCCCTAGTAATGGCCGAACAAAAAAAGGAGGGGGTGCTAGCTGCACCCCCCCCCTCTCCCAGCCCACCCGAGCGCACCGTTGAGGGTCTACAGATCGTCAGAACCCTCCGCGGCTTCGCCACCATTAGTAACGTCAGAAACCGCGGAAATAGGGGGCGCGACCGGCGCTCTCACCTCCCCCCGCACGACGTCATTCGGCGGGTAGCCCCACTCCTCAATCATCCGCTCAGCCGCTGGCGTAGGCTGTGCCAGATCCGCACGCTTGGTAGCCCGATAGCGCCAGCCCTGCGGGATGTGGAACACGCCGCGCACGAGCCGCCCGCCCTCGTGCAACCGACGCTCGCTCTCATCACGCGGAAGCAACCCTACGTGGCGTGCGGTCAGTATCGCGCGCGCGTACCGATCAAACTCCGCGATTAGATAAGCGCCCATATACCCGTAAGGAGAGGAGAAGGAAAGCGGCACTTGGATGGGACGCACGCTCTCCGCTAACTCGATCTCGACCGCAGGCATAGACTCGAGAGTGCGGTCGATCTGCTGGCGCAACACATCGAGCCCTTCACGGTGTTCCTCGACCGCATAATAGACACGCAGTAGAAGCCAATCGGCCCAGGGGTCGTCGCGGCTTGCCGCCTGCCACACATGACGCATAAGGGTTGCAAAGCGCGTCAGCCCTATGATTTCGGGCTTATCAGGTGAGTCCCGGCGACTGCGACCATGAAATAACCGCTGGGCCTGCCGCGTCTGGATAACCATGTGGGCCTCGCCACGAAGCCCGCCCGGGCGCTGCATCGCGCCGCGCGTATCAGCAGGGTCCGTAGCACTCGTCGCGGGTTCGTGGTGATCGGTGTTCACGGCTCGCATAGCTCCCCTAAGCTCCTCTAGTGGCTCCGTCAATGCGACGCTGAACCTCGTCGAGCACACCCCGCGGATTTTTGATCCGATCCAGGGTGACGTCTCCCGCGTCACCGCTGCCGGCCGACGACACGCGCACCGACCCGACTCGTAACAGGCGATCGATCACGCCTTGCTCGAGCGTCGGGATCCTAGCATGCCGATAATCAAGCGAACGGCGGTGCCGGGGCAGCGGAAAGATGCCAGTCTCGACCTGGATCCGATCGGGGCCCAACTCGTACTGGTAGTAGTAGACGCCCAAGAGCAGCTGACCTATGCCGCGCAGCACAAGAACCCCGCCGGCAGCCACGAGAAGCAACGGCGCAAGGGCCACCCCCAGAGGCTCTACCTGCATCGCTGCTACCCGCAGCACCGGCTCGGGTAGCCGCCCAGCGAACGAGACACCATGCGGCGCGAGGGCAATCGCCACGCCACCCAAGAAAACGCTTACCAATGCGCCAGGGTACGCGCGAGCAGCCGGGCGTAAACGCAAAGATTCATACGTCTGTCGGTCCTGCTCGTCTGCAGGGTCCGTTTTCGGCTGCAAGTCACCTGCCCCAGAAGCCGGAGCCAGCGCATAACCGTCTCCGTGCTCGATTAGCTCTATGCGTGTCGTGCCATAGCGGTGCAGCAGGTCCCGCACGTAAGCCGCCTCCTGTAACCGCCATGGCTTGCCAGCGTGGTCCAGGATCATGCCCCCCGCCCCTTTTCAGCCATCCACATTCGACATGACTATGGCGAGGAATAGCGAGGCGGGAAAACCCAAAAACCAGACCGCGCGGTATGCGGTTTTCGCCCCAGCGCCGTGCGAGCCGTCGGCAAAATGCCGGCGATTGGGCCTGGTACCTGCGGGAGCCAGCGATGCTAAACGGACTCATCACAATCGTGACGCGCCGACAGCGTGAGCCCGAGACGAAACCTCCAATCAAAGGGCTTCTGCCCATCCGTACCAGTGACCTACTGCTCACCCCCTCCGCACGTCGCCAACGGATACGCAAGATCGCGAACCTGCTCGCCTTCCCTGGCGAACATAGGCGTGAGCTAGTAGACCCAGCTATCCAGCGCCTCGCGCTGCTGGTACAAGACCTCCCGGCCTCGGAAGCCCACCATCATGCCGGGAGAGGAGGGTTGCTAGACCACAGCCTGGAAACCGCCTTGTACGCACTACAGCGACGACAAGGGCATATCCTCCCCCCGCACGCCGAAACCGAGAGGGTGATACACGAGGCTGACGCATGGAGCTATGCCGTCCTGGCTCTCGCTTTACTCCACGACGTAGGGAAGGTGGTCGTTGACCAGCAGATCACGTTGTACGACGCCGACGGCCACCGAATAGGACTCTGGAACGTCTGGGACGGACCGATGAACAACACGGCAGCGTCCTGGTACACAGTGCGATATGTGCCTGGCCGGTCTCGCCGACTTCACGAGCCAATTTCAGCACTTCTGGCACACCAAATTATCCCACCGCAGGGGATCGCATGGATCGCACGCCACCGGGAGCTACTCGAGCTTTGGGCCGCGGCGTTGCACGGTCGGCTAGAAGATGCCGGCATCATCGGGCAACTGCTGCATCAGGCGGATCGTGAATCGGTAGCGCAAAACCTCGGCGGTGATCGTCCCGCTCCGGTTGGCGCGGCAAAACAACCTCTCGGCGACCGCATGCTAACGACACTGCGCTATCTCCTGCGCGAAGGTGTATTACCGCTTAATCGCAACGGCGCCGCCGGGTGGCTCCAAGGTCAAGACCTGTGGCTGGTTTCCAAGCGGGCTGCGGACGCGCTCCGGGAACAGCTACATGAGGAGGGGTTCCACAGCGTCCCATCTCGTAACGAAAGGCTGTTCGACGTGCTGCAGGAATACGGGGTCATCGTGCCAAACAGCGAGGAGCGAGCCATCTGGAGAGCGCGGGTGGCGGGGGATGGGTGGGAACACGAGCTCACGCTGCTACGTATGGCAGCATCGCGTATATGGCCCGACCCTGAACAACGCCCGTCGGACTTCGACGGTTACATCAATGCGCTCGCACCCGCGGCGTCGGACACCGCCCAGGACGAGGAGCCAAGGTCAGGCGCTGACGCAGTCCAGGACCAGGGTTCGACCCCAGAGCAGCCCCCCGCCCGTGACACGGATGCTGATGCTCAATTCAGCAATGCGGCTCACGTTGAGTCCGCACAAGACACGCCTAAGCCGGACTCAGGACGACCCACCGATGCCGGCGAGGCCTTCTGGTCCTGGCTAACCACGGCCATCAAAGAGGGAACGATCAGAATGAACACCACCGAGTCGCGGATACACAGCATCACGACTGACACAGGAGAGCCCGCTGTACTGGTCGTCAGCCCGGGCATTTTCCAGGACTTCGGCCGAGAGCATGGCATTGAGTGGCAGCATGTCCAGAAGCGCGTCTTGAAAAAACGCCTGCACCTGAAAGCCTCGGAGGGTACGAACATCCACCGCTACGTCGTGAAAGGCGATCGACGTCAAGGCGAGCTCAAGGGCCTGGTGTTCCCGGCTGATGCGGTCGGCTCCAGCCTGCCTGCACCAAACCCCCACATCCATCCTATGTCCTGATAGGTCCCGACATGCCCAATCTTCATGTATCATGCTGACCCATGAGAAAACGTACCGCGTGGCTCAGCTACCCCAGGTCCGAACCCCTAACCTTCCAGGAGTATATCGAGCGCCTGGAGCACGGGGAGCTGGAACCCGGCCTCAGCCCGGGTGGCGCTGCACAGTACCTCGGCATCCAGCGAGCATCTCTACCGCGCTACGCAGAACGTGGAACGATAGGGGCATACGTCGTCTTAGACGACGCCAACGAGGTCGTGCTCATAGATATACCGATCAGTGAGCTACGTAACGTCAAAAAACGCCGCCGCCCCCGGCACCAACAGACCTCCCCTTCCCGCGCACCTGCCGCTTGACATAAGCCGCGACTTCACGGCTTAATGGCCTCAGCTCAAACGGAGGCCATCATGGTCAGTTCATTGCATCAGCAATACTTACGTAGCAAGCTAGAGGGAACCACCCATGTCGTGTTGGGGACACGGCACGGGTAACCGGGGAGGTTTCGCTGATGATATGGGGGGTCTGCAAGGAAGTGGGAGAAGGGCCGGTGTCCTGGCACCGGCCCTTCGGAGCCCGCGACCGGGTGGGCGCGTGGCTCGCCCCTCGCACGGTTATCGTGACATAGCGCCTTAACAGAGTCGATAGCGTGCAACGCACACTGCGTGCGCATCAGCGACACCTCCCCTCCGACAGCAGGAGGGGAGGCAACAATGGCTATCAAGTTATGCGTCTGCTCAACCAAGGGCGGCGTCGGTAAAACCACTCTCACCGCCAATCTAGGCGCCTACCTAGCCGGCCTCGGCCAGCGAGTGCTCCTGATTGACGCGGATGTGCAACCCACGCTCTCGTCGTACTATCCACTCGCGTCGATCAGCGACAAAGCACTGACCGCTCTCATCACCGACGGCGAGACAGGGAGCACTGTCAGCACGATCGATCTTAGCTCTATCGAGCTCGGCGAAAGCGAGGGAGCTCTCGACATCGTCCTCAGCGACGATCCAGACGGCGCCCTGCAGAACTGGATCCTGCACACGCCGGATGGCCGGGTGCGCCTGCGACACATCCTCAGCGAGTACGACGACATTTACGACGTTGTCCTGCTCGATACGCAGGGTGCCGTGGGACCACTCCAAGACGCAGCCGTACTATCGGCAGACCTGCTTCTTTCCCCCATTCCACCCGAGATCCTCTCCGCCCGAGAGTTCGCCCGGGGCACCCTGGGCATGATTGACCGACTCAAGCCTATGGCAGCACTCGGGGCCCCGGTCGGACCTCTACGGGGTCTGCTCTATCGCATGGACCGCACTGCTGACGCGCGAACGATCGCGCGCGAGCTGCGGCGGGAGACCTACGAGCCCAGCAAAGGGCAAATCACGATCCTCGAGACCACGGTCCCCGCGACCGTCGCCTATCGAGAGTCAGCAACGCGCCAGATCCCCGTGCATTGCTGGGAACCCCGCCGCAACGGGCCAACCGCGTCAGGGGCCGAAACAATGCGCGCGCTCACGGGCGAGCTGTTGCCACACCTCGAAGGCTAAGCGGGAGGGGAGCATGACCAAACGAGGCTTGACCGAAAAGGTCCGCCAGGGGCTCTGGCAAGGACACTACGGCAACCGGGAGCAACCTCTGGACGAACCCGGTGATCCGGTAACGATCACGCAAATGGTGTTGTCTATCGACCAAATCACGGAGTACGAAGACAACCCACGCAAGCTCGAAAATCCACACTACGAGGAGATCAAGGCCTCGATAGCCGCTCAACGCGGCTTGAGCAACAGCCTGGAAGTAACACGGCGGCCGGGAGACGACCGCTACATCATCTGCTCGGGTGGTAATACCCGGCTGCGCATCCTGCGCGAGCTTTACAACGAGACTGGAGACGAGGCATTCGCTCAGGTCCACTGTCTCTACCGCCCGTGGCAGGGCGAGACGACGATACTAGCGAACCACCTAGTTGAGAACGATCTGCGCGGTGAGCTCGCGCTAATCGACAAGGCGCGCGCTCTCCAGCACATACGCGCACGGCTTGAGCATGATCACGGCGAGCCGCTCAGCCGAAACGCTCTCATCAAGCGGTTGCATGAGCTCGGCTACACCATCAGCAAGCGGCAGCTGCTTCGGCATGAGTACGCGGCCGAGAGTCTACTACCGGCTATGCCCGAGGCGCTTGCCAAAATCGGCGGCGAAACCGTCGATAAACTGCGGCAGCTACACCGCAGTGCTGAAACAGTTTGGCAGCACCACGGGCGGGAGGCGCCGGATCTAGGGCCGCTGTGGGAACAGGCCCTAGCGCACACAGATGGCCCCGACTGGACCATCCAAGCTGCCCGTACTCAGCTGGTCACCGACCTAGCCGAAGCCCTGGGCACAGAGGCTCAGCGCATCGACACGCAACTCGACGCAGCGCTCAACGGTCGGCCGCTGGCCGACGAAACGTGCAAGCCAGGGCCTGCATCAGCTGGATACCCCGTTGCGGATGATGCTGCATCAGCGAATAACCACGCGGGTGACACTCTTGACGATTCATACGACCCTGCAGGGGTAAACACCACCCTCCCTCCGGGCCGTGCTGAATCAAATGAGCAGGAGGGGCCTCGTGCTCAGGTTGGCACCTACACATCCATTCCAGAGTACCGCGAGCAGATATACCGCTTGGCTCGCGGAATAGCGCAACGACATCAAATCGATTGCCATGTTTTCTCATGGGACCGAGGTCTCGGGTACCTCGTCGATTTACCGCACCACGAAGAATTAACACCCCCCACCACCCGTTGGGTATGGTGGACGCTTCTCGCCTTATCGGAAGCACCTTCTCATGTGTCGCAACTTCCGGGCGATTACCAGCTCGGGCATGCTCTTGAAAGAGATCCAGAAACACTGCGGCGGCACGAGCCACCGGCAACCGAACTAGCTACTGATTTTATCTCGCACCCATCTACAACGGATGTCGATTTTCACGACGTAATGCAGCTAATACAGCTATGCCGGCAGCTACGGCAGGCTGACGCTGAGCGTGATATTACGCTATGGGAGGGCTAAATCATGGTGGCTAACGACTACGCACCCTCAAGTGACCTTGAATACAAGATCGGACATGAGGCGCTTATCTACACCCTAGAGCGCAGAGGAGATCGAACACTACACCAGGTCGAGGAGCTCACATACCGCGAATACCTGCACCTGCTCGGCTATGCAGCATATTTTCTCGAGGTCCGGGTACACCCTGATCGCCTCGCCACCGCTATACAAAAAGCTCGGCGGCGCGCACGCGAAGACGAACTCATAGATGACCTCCTCCGTCACCAGGCGCACGGCGCCATGATGGAGGCTCTTTTCGGCCTCAAGTCTTCGGAGGTCGCCCAACGACGCCGCGAGCTGGGCGTCGTGTCGCAACAAGGACGCCCGCGGCGTCTCGAGCCGAAAGAAGCGGACGCAGTCTGGTCAGCCTGGCAGGCGTATTCACAACTGCCAATCGCTGAACGCTATCTGCGCGTAGCGAAAGAGTGCCGTGTGACCGCTCAGGCGGTTTGGCAGCTGGTACTCGAGGCAGAGGCGATTCAAGAGAGAGCCGCGCAATGACAATACGACTCAACGATCACGAACTAGAGGCACTACGATCGTCGCAGCTATCCCACGCTGCGAGGATCGCGTACGTCCTCGTAATTCGTCCCGCGATGGACTATCGCACGGGGTTCGCTGGGCTGCACCGGACAATCTCATACCAGCAGCTACGCGAGATCCTCGAGTACACCCCTCCGGCCGGATCACACCGCCGCGAAATACGCTACACCACTCGGCAGCAGCTTCGCGCAGTAATCGAAGAAGTAGAGCGAGCGGGAGTCATTGAGCGCATCCGAACCAGCAATCGCGGCCTTGTTTTTCGATGCCGCCTGGCAGACACGGATGAGTGTGTCTCCACGAGGAGCAACCCCGGAGCAACCCCGGAGCAACCCCGGCCGGAGAACCCCCTGAGCAACCCCACTGCAACCCCACCAAACAACAGCAGAAACATAGAGTTAGACGCCCCCAATACACAGAGGAGGACCCCTGCCAGGAACCCTAATCACGACTCATGTTGCAGCGCCACGAGCAACCCACCTCCGGTGTCCGGTATCCGGGAGGGAGACACAACACACACCGGGGACGCAGAACCGTCCCGGGGCGAAACGGCCCAAACGGGTGTGTGTGATCAACCGGAAGACATAACTCGGTCGGAGGCGCCGTCATCGACGACGGGGGACCGATTTATGTTCGAGAGATTCTGGGCACACTGGCCAAAGCACAAGCGTAATAAAAAGCAATCGACCTACGCTGTATTTCGTCGCAAAGGTCTGGCTAGGTATATAGACTCGATAATCAAAGACGTCGAGGAGCGAAAGAGTAAAGATAGAAGATGGAGAGCTGGATTTATACCGAGTCCAGACAATTACCTGCGCGATATGCGATGGGAAGAAGATATAGAGGTAGACCGGCACCATCCGACCAAAGACGCCCGGCCTACCTCCAAATACACCGAGCCCACAGACGGATCGACAAATGAGGCCCAAACCTTTCGTGAAGCGGGCTTCCAAACCGATCCGGAGTGGTAGGAGGAAGTATGAAGCGGATCGACCAACCACTCAAGCATCAGGAGCGGCACGCAGCTTGCGAGGAGCACTGCCCCACACACGGGCCATACACGGCCGTGTATGCGCTCGTAGGCGGGCGGTGGGTAGGGGGGCACTGCCCCCGGTGCTTGGAGGCCGACAAAGAGCGCCAGCGGCGCGAGGAACGCGCGCGACAGCGGGAGCACAGGGCTCTCGTGATGCTAAAGCGCGCTGGCGTGCCTCGGCGCTACCGCTCCGCGGATTTCGAGAGCTTCGAGCCAGTAACAGAACATGCGCGCCGGATACGTGACTGTTGCAGGCGCTATGCCGAGACCTTTCCCTCGCGGTTAGAAGCGGGGACGAACCTCGTACTCTCCGGCGCGGTCGGTAACGGCAAGACGCACCTGGCGTGCGCCATCGTCCGCGACGTGATACAGCGACATGGATACCAAGCGCTTTATACCAGCAGCGTATCGGACGCGGTGCGCCAAGTGCGGCGCACATACGACCCAGACAGCGACAAAAGTGAGAGCGAAATACTGGATTACCTCGGTGGGGTGCCGCTCCTGGTCCTCGACGAAGTGGGGGTTCAGACCGGCTCCGAGCATGAGCGCATGGTGCTGTTTGAGATTTTCAACCGGCGGTACGCGGACATGCGCCCGACCATCTTGATCTCAAACCTCGGATACCAGGACCTGACGCGGACTCTAGGCGAGCGCGTAATAGACCGGCTCCTCGAAGACGGTACCGCCTTCGAGTTTAACTGGGACAGTTATCGGCGCAGCCACGCTACTGAGTCCTGCGCCGCCACCAATAACGCTCGAGCGTCCGCATCGTGACCAGGTGCCGGCGTTGTGCCCCGCGTGGGAGTGGCCGTGTACCCTCGCCACTCCCGCGAGCTCACCGGCACTCAGGGGGTGGAGCATGGGTAACGCAACGCGCCAGAGGCCCCCGGTGTATCGGTATCGAGTCGTAACCCATCGGGAGATTTAGTCCCGACACCGCCGGCTAGGCCGTGCGTTTGTCCGGCTGGCTCAAGAACGGGAGAAGCGGGGATTACCCGTACACCTCGAGCAGTGGCATGACGGCGAGTGGCAACGGTGGTGGGCGTAAGCGCAGGAGGGCTGAAACGAGAACCCCCCGACCAGTGGCCCTGGCCGGGGGTACCGAGGCTTGGGACAGTTTAGACCCTTTCCGCTTACCGTGGGTACACGGTGCCCGCACATCGCTTCGCCGTGCTCACATGCTTACAGGTTCACAGGTAGGCAGGTAGACGGGTGTACATGCTACAGTGAAAACATGAAAGTCATCACACTTGTAAGCCAAAAGGGCGGGACCGGGAAGACGACTCTCGCCACCAATCTCGCCGCCGCCGCCCGCCAGGATGAGAAAGAGGTGGTCCTGGTGGATGTAGACCCACAGGCCAGTGCCGTAGCCTGGGCCGATGATCGAGGCGACGACCCGCCCGCTGTATCGACGCAGGCAGCGGCACTGGAGCGCGTGCTTCGCAGGGCCCGCGAGGCAACAGACCTTTGCATCATTGACACGGCGCCTCATACAGACCAGCCAGCCGTGACCGCTGCAACGCTCGCCGATCTCGTCTTGGTGCCCGTGACCCCTTCTCTGATCGACCTCCGCGCCGTCCAGAACACGCTCCAACTCTGCGGCATGGCCGGTATCTCGCCTGTGGTGGTGCTCACGCAGTGTCGAACCCGTGGCGCTGTGCATTGGGAAGCGCGCTCCGCCGTTGAAGCCCTGGGGGCCGAAGTCGCACCAAAGATCATCGGGGACCGGGTGGCTTATGAGTACGCCTTCATTGGTGGCGGCGACGTGATTGGGTATGAGCCACAAGGTAAAGCGGCCGCCGAAGTCAGCGCGCTATACAAGTGGGTGCGTAAGCGGCTGGGCTTGTAATCAGGTCATCAGGTAGGCAGGTAAGCAAGTAAGCATGTCAAAACGTAAGAAGCTCAACGTCGAAGCGCTACGCAGCGAGGCGACCGGATATGGCAATGTCGTCGAGAAGGCGGCGCGCACCCGAAGCCGTGCGCAGAAAGAGCAGATCACCGCTTGGGTGACGCCGGGGCTGCGCAAGCAGATGAAGCTACTGGCCGTCGAACAGGATCGATCCGTCGAGAGCCTTGTGGATGAAGCTATCACCGATCTACTGGACAAGCATGGACGGTGAGGCCATGGACAAGAACTCGGTCAGCCGTGGCGACTACGCCGGATGGTGCCGCCACTACCAGCTGGACCCGAACAGCGATCAGGCCAAGCGAGAGTGGGAGGAGGCCCGCCGCGTGCTCGCCACGCTCCAGGAGATCGACGCGAAGCACGAGGTCCGCGAGGTGATCCACCGGGCGAAGAAAGGGGAGGCGGATCGGTGAGTCAGCTTGAGCGGTACGCGGCGTGATTGCGCGCGTGGTTTGATGATCCAGTTTTCCACGAATCGAAAATTGTTCGCTCTGCTATGCGCCTTCACGATCTCTTTGGGCGCACTACTCGCTTGTCGCCAATCACCACCGCTCAACATGCCGGAGGGAAATATAATTATTAACGGTGAGAAGGTTCCGGTGCTTATCGCGAAAAAGCAGCGCCATCGCTCTCAAGGGTTTCAGAGCGCTTCAAAAGAAACAATCGAATCCACCAAGATTCTGTTTGTTTGGTCTCGCGATGTTGAACCTGTCTTCCACATGAATAACGTATCTGCGCCTTTGGTGATTGCCTGGATTTCCGACGGGGAGGTGGTCGGCACTGACTTTATGCGGCCAGGAGAGGATGGCTACCGTCCACCAGTTCCTGTTGATGCTGCGCTTGAGCTTCACCCAAAAAGGGCCAACGCCCGTGACGTGACTATGGGGGCACGGGTAGACCTACCCGTCCAATGACCAGTGCCACCCGCGGGTATTTGGGCACCACGGGTCCTTTTCGGATACCCTTTCATTCTACCTAACACCGCTCTTTTCCTCGGGTAGGCCCCGTGCCGTTCAACCCCCCTTCCCTTGCCACCATTTGCGCATCCCATTTCCCTTTTTGGATGTTCCGCGAAACTCTTATGTCGGCGGGGTGAGTTTTTGCCCCACGCCACGCCCTCTACGCGGCACGCTGGGTCATAGCACACCTGATAGCAGGAGGGCGCATGCGCAAGGTCATCGCCACCGCGATCCTGGCTCTGGCCGCATCACCTATTGCCGCCGAACAGGTGGGGCGGTACTCCAGCATGGACCCTGCCCCCACCGACGCGGAGCTGGAGCCGCTCAAGACCAGCGTCCAGGTCACGTTCCCGCAGGAGGTGACGACTGTCGGGGATGCCCTGGAGCATCTGCTTGAGCCGAGTGGATACGAATTCCTGGAGCTGTCGGCGACGCCTGTACTAACCAGTCGCCCGCTGCCCGAGGCCCACCGGGAGCTCGGGCCTATGCCCTTGCAGGAGGCCCTCAAGACGCTCGCCGGCGCCCCCTGGCGACCCCAAGTTCATCAGTTCATTCGGTGAATCTGGGCGATTTCTGACAACAGCCCATTGATTTCCCAACGATCAGCACGCCGTCAGGCCCGAGAGGCTGTTGTGTCACGCCTGATAGCTCGGAATTAATT
>NZ_NHSN01000043.1 GCF_016653405.1 Halorhodospira halophila | reverse complement strand
TCGAGCAGCTCGAGGCCATTGACGGCATCGGCCCACAACGGCTTCGGGAGATCGCGGCGCATGCGCGGCTGAACGATTCCACAAAACCTGTGGAAAACCGTGTGGAGAAAGTCGGCTGAACCCGCCGGCCGAGGGCCTTCGAGGTCGATTGGCTAAAGTCTCGCCAGCGTCAAAGCGACCACACATCAGGGGCTTACACTTTCCCCTTCCATTACTCAGTGGGTTACGCCGGATCTTCCATTGCCTGTGCAGAATTGGACCGTACCAGTTCTGCGTCGCGTGAGATTGTCAACCGGTATCCGCCCATCGAAACCGCCACTGACCGACTCCATGAACCACGAAAACGCTTCCCCGCCACCCTTCGCGCCCGTGGCCGCAGGTTAGCCGGACGCGGCCGATGCACCGTCTGCTTTCACGTCATCGCCGTTCAGGTAAGTGGCCTCCGGTGCCGTGATCTGGAGCAGAACCCCGGCGATATCCTCCGGCTCGGCGATGCGTCCCATCGGGTGATCTTCGTCCGCCCCCTCCAGGGACCCACCGCGGAAGCGGCGGAGCAGTTCGGTTCGTGTCGCCCCAGGAGAGAGGCTGACCACCCGGACTCCGTGGCCAACCTCCGCGGCCGCGGCTGAGCGGGTCAGGCCGATGACGGCGTGTTTCGTCGCGGCATAGGCACCAGCGTGTGCCGACCCGGTGTGAGAAAGCATGGAACCCGTATTGACGATCACGCCATGCCCCTGCTCGCGCATGACCGGGATCTCGTAGCGCATCGCGTAATAGACCCCATCCACATTGGTGCGCATGACATCCCGATAGCCGTTCCCACCGGTCACGTCGATGGCGTCGAAATCGCCGAGCGGCCCCTCAATTCCCGCATTGTTGAAAGCAATATCCAGGCGTCCATAGGTCTCCACGCATGCGTCGACAAAGTCACGCATCTCATCGCGCTCACGCACATCGGCGCGCATGTAGGTCGCCTCGCCGCCGGCGTCCCGGATCGATGCGGCCACGGACTCGCCGAGATCCTCGCGACGACCGCAAAAGAAGACCTTGGCCCCCTCTCGGGCGTACGCGTGGGCAGCTGCCTCGCCGATTCCGGAGGTGGCACCCGTGATCAGCACGACGGCGCCCGCATACCGTCCTTCGCTCTCCCGCATGCCTTCGGGCCACCCTCCGAGCGCCGCACCGGCTGCGGCCATGCCGGCGAGCCCTGCGCTGGCGCCGGTCAGAAACCGACGGCGCCCTGGGCTGTCAGGGTCGTGGGCAAGCGCGCTGTCCGGCGATCCGGCCTCCGATGGCCGCGCTTCATGATTGGGTTGGCGCGATTCTGGAGGCGTGGGTCGCTTTAGCATGGAGAGGATCTCATCGCTGGCCGTGTCTACGCACTCAGCAAGTGCTGCGTCCGGTTCAGGCTGCCTGCATCAGAACCGGCCTCGTCAACCCCCTGGGCGGTGAGCACATTCTCGCCAACCGCCGCTCCACGAGACTCCATCGCGTCCCGCGCGGGGTCTCCACAGGCTTTTCCACAAGTTCTGTGGAAACAGCATCCGGGTTCGGAAGCCGTAGGCCTGGCACTTGAGGGTCTTGATATGGCTTGAGCCCCTCGATCGGTCCGCTGGGGTTACGCCGAACTAGCTATCCGCCTACGCCGCGCTGCGCAGCGGATCCCGCATGCGCGCGCTGACCAGCGAGGCCCCTCCGGCCACCGCAGCCGGCAGCACGAAGAAGTTCACCCCGGGGATGGTGTTGGCGACCGCTGCCGCGCCGCCGAACCCCAGCGTCCCTGTCCGGTGCCGGGCGATCAGCCGCCCCTGATCCCGAAAGCTGTAGCCGTGATTGGTGAGCGGCGGGTCGAGGTACTCGCGCGCCAGCATCCAGGCCCCGAAGATGAGCCAGGCGAACGGCGCCAGGGCGTTCACCCCCGGGATCAGGAAAAGCAGCAGCAGCGGCAGCGCTCGAAGCAGGAAGCAGACGAGCTTAGCCAACTCGGAGCCCACAGAGCCAGGAATATCGAGCACCACCGCGCGCACGGTCCGCAGCCGCCTGGGCGGAACCTCGCCGGTCAGATGATGCTCCACCGCTGCCGCCAGCGGCTTCATGAAAGGGGCGGCGATCAGATTGGCAACCATGCCCGCGGCGAAGAAGATAACCAGCAGCCCCGCCACGACGTAAAGCGGCCAGGCCAGCAGGGCGATCCAGTCCAACCAGCCTGGGAGCATGCCCTGCAAGTAACCCACCAACTCCGCCACGGCCGCAGCACCGAGGACCAGCGCGACGGCGAAGAGCACCGCGTTGATCGCCAACGGGATCACCACGAAGCGCTTGACCCCCGGCGCCAAGAGCAGTCGGAAGCCCCGCAGCAGGTGCCGGACGCCCTCCAGAGGGGCTACTAGTGCCGTACCAGCCACATCTGCCTGACCCCCTTCCTTGTCCCCGTCAGACACCGAACCTCCATCCAGCCCACGATGCGGTTTGTCGAGCCAATGGCTCAGCAGTCCGCAGGAGCTGCACACCAGACCGCTGATTCGCTCGTTTTGCCGGTTTTGTTCGCGTACATCCGCTGATCGGCCAGCGCGAGCAACCGCTCGGCATCGGTGCTGTCATCCGGGCAAAGGGAGGTCCCCAGACTGACCGAAAAGCGCACCACGTGCCCTTTGACGGATACGGGCATCTCGAGCACCTTCAGCACTCGCCCGCAGAGTTGCTCCAGGTCCGCCCGG
>NZ_NHSN01000042.1 GCF_016653405.1 Halorhodospira halophila | reverse complement strand
GAGTGGCTTTGGTACACGATTCGAGCGGTCATCGTCGTCACGGTTGTCGCCGTCTACGTGCGGCCGGGATGACGGTGTGGGGACGGGTCAATCGGACCCGGTAATTGGGCCATCAAGGCCCGGCGACACTTCCACTGAGGAGGATCAATCATGCCCGCACGCAGCACTTGGCAACGGATCAGGGAAGCCACCCTCTCCCTCTTTCTGCTTGGTCCCGCTGGGGCCATGGCTCAGCAGGGGACTTTGCCCTCCCCCGAGGATCCTGATCATGGGCATGGCGCGGCCGACGAGGACTGGCTCGCCACGATGGAGGGGTACCTGTTCGACGGCGCGGTTGTCCTGGCAACAGTCGTCAGCATTGCCGGCTTTGTCTGGGTGGCCTGGGCCGGGCTTACCAAGTTCAACGAGGCCCGCAATGGTCGGGCTGAGTGGGGCGAGGTCGGCCTGCTCGGCATTGCCGGCGGCGCTTTGCTCCTGGTGATCACGTTCCTGCTGACGACGGCCACCGAGGACGTTATCGACGCCGGCATGACCTTCCATAGCGCCATGCCTGCGGTGGCCTGAGGGTGGACCATGGTGGAGACCGCTGGCGAGCGCCGGATGATGGCGGAGCGACTTAACGAGGAGCCTCCTGTGTTCCGCGGGTGCTCCTCCACCGAACTCGTGGCGATCCTTGTCGCCGGAACCATCTTCTGGCTTCCGGTCGGCATCGCCATCGGCTGGCTATTCGGCCGCGCCATGATGGGCGTCGGGGGCGCCGCCATCATGGTGCTTGCCACGGTCTTCATCGCGGCCACGATCTTCCAGAAGATCAAGAAGGGTCGGCCCACCGGCTACTACCAGCAGCGCTGCCGGCTGGCCCTGCATAGGGCTGGCGTGATGGGCGCGCCGCTCATTCTCCGAAGCGGCATCTGGGACGTGGGGCGCCGATGAGACATCGCAAAGAGATCGACACCTGCTGGGCGCATGTTCGCACACTCCGGGTTTTGGCCTCGGGGCTAGCCCTGGCATGTGCCGGCCTGTGGTGGGGGTGGCATACCGCGCCCGAGGATATTCGGGTCCATCAGACCCCGGAGCTGCGCACGGGCGGGGTGATGGAGGCCGGCGAGATCCCTGAGCCGGTCGTCTATACCTTCACCTTCTACATCTGGCAGCAGCTCTGGCGCTGGGAAGACGACGGCGCCGACGAGTACCCCGAGAATATCTGGCGGCTGCAAAGCTACATGACTCCCCGTTTCCTCCAGGTCCAAGAGGCGGACTTGGAACGACGCGCCCAGAGCGGCGAGCTCGATAACCGATCCCGCTACATCCGCGAGATCCCGGGCGCCCGCTTTGAGCCCGCTCGCGTGGAACGCCTCGGCGACGACACCTGGCAGGTCTTCCTGGACGTCGAGATCCAAGAGTACATCGACGGCGAGCTCGTCAAGGACATTGAGGTGCGCTACCCGCTGCGCATCGTCCGCTTCGAGGTCGACCCCGAAGGCAACCCCTGGGGACTGGCCCTGGACGGATACACCGGCGAGCCCGAGCGCCTGGAGACCCGTGTGGAGGAGCCCGAATGATGCTAAGGGGCCTTCCACTGCTGCTGGTGGTCATACTGGCGCCGCTCACCGGCGCAGCCGCGGAGCGCGTCGAGGTCTTCGTCGCGGACGAGACGCATGCGCGGCAGACCGCCCCTTCGGACGTCACGATCTACCGCGTGGATGAGGCCCAGGAGCGCATCAGCGCTCTTGAGGCGCAGCTGCCCGACCATCCCGATGAGGCGTTGCAAACGGCACGGCGCCTAGTGGATGACACGGAGGAGGAGAAGCTAGAGAGAGCATTACGCGCCGTCGCACTCGCGATCGCGCTGGGGATCGACCAGGTCCCGGCTGTCGTATTCGACCGCACGGCCGTCGTCTACGGCGTCGCGGATCCGGACGAGGCCCGTCAGCACCTGCAGGAGGCTAACGATGACCCTTAAATCGATGGCCCGGCCCGTCTGCGTCGCAGCTGCTCTCATGCTGGGCCTCGTTCCGGCCGCGAGGGCAGAGGTGAACACTATCGACATCACCCAAGACACGATGAGCGCCCTCCCCTCCTGTCTCGATTTCCGCCTCGAGGGGGTGTGCTTTTGGCTCCGTTGCAGCTGGACTGGCTGCTCGATCCGCACCTCGATCCGACTCGGTCACTAT
The DNA here is from genome assembly GCF_016653405.1 of Halorhodospira halophila. Lineage (NCBI taxonomy): Bacteria > Pseudomonadati > Pseudomonadota > Gammaproteobacteria > Chromatiales > Ectothiorhodospiraceae > Halorhodospira > Halorhodospira halophila. The sequence goes on along the minus strand of NZ_NHSN01000042.1, from coordinate 51,489 downwards.
ATCCCCGACCTCGTGATCTCGGCCTATCACGAGGCCGCAGAAAACCCGTGGCGGGAAATCCGTAAGACGCTTGGGCACGCCCAGGAGCTCGCCTTGGAGCAAGGTTTCGCTGCGCTGATCGATTACGACCCCGGTGAAGGCGCACAACATGACTCCAGGCCGGCGCGGAACCACGCCACGGTGACCTACAAAGAGGCCGACGCGATCGGCCACCCAGCAGCAGACATCGTAGAAGATATACCGCTACCCGAAGGCCCCTGCCCCTCCGCGGCCGACATGATGACGCCCTACTACCAGTCGGCGATCGACGCCATCGAGTGGCGGCTGGGCGTTGTCGAGTTCGTCGCCCACGCCCATAAGCCCTTTCCGGGCATCGAGGAGCTGAGCGAGGACGGCAGCTGGGGCCTCCAGACCTGGGGCGCTGTCTACCCGCGGGTTGGACAGACGCCACAGCCGGAAGACGCCAAGGCCGCGGGGATGGCAGCTTTCCGGGCCGGACACATCACCACCCGGTCGGGGGAACCAGCGCGCGTCTACGACCACCTCTCCAGTGGCGGCACAACCTCCACAGCGGGCTATCGCGTGTGGTTGCCGGATCCGCTCAAGCCGGCCGATGCGAAGACCGGGACTTTCCAGATGCACCATCCGCGCTCGGAGAGTTCCTGCGAGATTCTCGGCGTCGATGACCGCTTCGACGGGCTCGACGGCTGGGCCGGGGGAACATCCTCGTCACGCACCGATCTGGACGGCGACTACGTCTGGTCGATGTGGCGGCGGTATTCCTGCTGCGAACGGGAGGGATCCTTCATCACCTCCGTGAGCTGGTAACAAGGGGATAGTCAGCCATGCGTCGAGTAGTAAGCCTTGCAGCCATCGCCCTTGCGGCCCCATCCGCTGTGCTCGCCAACGAGCCCCTCACGCCTCCAGAGGACGACGGCGTGTGGTACTACGAGATCGGTGGGGCTAAACCGTGGAACCCTCCCCTGCAACCCAACGTCACCACCATGGACCTAGGCTTCGGGTCTAAGTTGAGCGCCGGCTACTCCTGCGGTGAATTTGACCCGGTTACAACCGTTCGCAACCAGCTCCAGGAGGTGGCCGACGGGGCCGATGCCATGGTCGATGAAATGGTGGACGCGGCGAATGCCGCCGTCGCATCCCTGCCAGCACTCGTGCTCCAACGAGCCCACCCTGGCCTCTACGACCTCATGCAGAACACGCTCCTGCGCGCTGAGGAGACCCTCGAGCTCGCCACCAAGAGCTGTGAGCAGATCGAGCAAGAGCTGGCCGAAGGGGAGACCAACCCATACTCCGACCTGGTAACCCTGTCCAAGGGTGACGAATGGCAGGTACAGATGGGGGTCGAGGACGACATCGTCCGAGCGGAGGAGCATGTCGAGGAGAACGCCGCCGACAGCGGCCTGATCTGGTACGACGGCACCCCCGGCAGCGGCGGGGAACGCCGCGGCGGCGAAGGCCAGCCTCCAGTCGAGCCCGTCAGCGATGCACTGGATGCGGGCTACCAGACCATCATGCAAGGGGCCCCGGCCGGTGACGACACGCGCATGGAAGAAATCTGGGAGCCGGAGCCTGGGAACACGACCGTAGACCAAATCCAGGACTGGGCCGTAGGCGACCCCGATGCGGGCGAGCCCGGTGTCCTGGGGGATTCCAAGTTGTGGACCGGCGAGCATGAACAGAGCGAGTCCCTACCCGGTCACGGCATCGTTCCTCAACTCGAAACCGAACGCGAAAGCGTGCAAGACGACATGGCCGAGCTCCTGCAGGCCATGGAGGATGACGCCCTCACCGAGGACCACCTCGCCGACCTACAGGCACCGGGAGTCGGCTTCACCCCACAGCTCGCGCAAGCCCTCGACGAAATGCCCTCCCAGGAACGCCAGCTGGCCGCCGGGCGCCTCGCCCAAGAGATCAGCATGGCGCGGACCATGGAGCGCGCCCTATCAGTGCGCCGGATGCTGCTCACCGGCCGCGGCGAGCCCACGATCGCACGCGCCGGCCCGGCACAGGACAAGATCGACGACGCCCTGGACGAACTCGACGATGAGATCGAGAACCTAATGCTGGAGATCGAAGCCCGCCGAACGGTCGTTTCACACACCTCTGAGCACCTGCTCCAGGAAGGCGAGCGTCGGCGTGACGCCTCTCGGGGCGCCATTGCCCCGACGCCGGTGCCGGAGCAACGCATCCGCGACGGCATCCCTGAGGAGCTCGACGATTAGGAGACGGCGATGCTGCGCACCTGGCTAGGGCTGATTCTCCTGTTTGCGGTGGCGATCATCGGCACCCTCCTCTGGTATGCCGTAGAGCCCGCCGGCGTGATCGAGCAACGACTCGCCCAGCTCGAAGGGGTGCTCATCCTCTGGCGTCTTGGCCTGATCGCTGCGGTCGTTGCGGCCTGGCCTTGCGCTGTCGAGTTCCTTGGGAACCACCTGACGCCGCACCAGCGGCTGCTCCTGCACGACGCCCGCTGGCAGGTGGCCCTGTGGCTGTTGGTCCTGGAGGCCCTGCTCGGCCAGGACCTGATACCTCGGCTGGTGAGGCTGCTATGAACGTCCAGCATCCGCTCGAAGCCTTCACCCTCGTATTCGCGTGGATGCAGTACGAGACGATCTGGGAGATTCTGACGGGGACCGGGATCGCCTACATCCCGTTCCTCGTCTTTCTCGTCCAGGCGTTCTCCGATGCCTACACGGGCATGGAGGCGAAGGCCGGAGCGAAGCGCAGTGTCCACGCCATGGAGCTGCGCATCATCATGGCGTTCTCCGTCGTGGTGCTGGCAGCGCAGCCGATGATCGAGCTACAAACATCCGTGCTTGAGTACGAGGATCCCTGTGGCACGAATTCCGACCCGGCGGATACGCCCTACCACGACGTCTTCGACAACTACATCACCCCGGCGCAGGTGCCGGCGTGGTGGTACGGGACACTGGCGATCGGCAGCGGCATCACGGGAGCGGCCATTGACGGGCTCGGCTGCCCCAAGGATTACGTTCAGACGCGGCTCGACTTCGACCGGCAGCGGATCAACGACGAGCAGGTGGCCGCCGAGGTCGAGCAGTTCGTCGAGGACTGCTTCATTCCGGCACGCTCGCGTTATCAGCGTGAGCGTCCGGATGTGGACCCGCTTCTCGATGACTACGGCGAGGACGATCCACAGTACATCGGATCCTACGTCTACCTGAACACCTACTATCAGCGCTACCAGGCATCAAAGCCGGTTGAGGGGTGGGACTACGAGGAGCAGCGCAGCGGCGCCTACTACGACGACAACCACCCTCCTCCGCATGGTCGGCCCTATTGCCACGAGTGGTGGACCGGCAACGCCGACGTCGGCCTCGATGGCCCCGGCTTGCGCGAACGGATCCTCGAGCAGATGGAACCGGGGTTCTGGGATCGGCTCCACGAGGTGTGGGCAGACTTCGCTGACGGAACCGAGCAGTACGAGGTCGAGGATGCGATGATCCAGCGGATCATCCAGAACGAAGCGAGCAGCGCGCCGATCGCCTCCGCCGACCTGGTCGCGACCGACGAAACCGCTGGGCAGGGCCTGCACGAGCGGGTCTTCTCGACCGTCGCGGTCGGGCTGGGCACAGCCTGGTACGATACGGTCGAGCACGGGCCAATGATGTACACGATCCGTTCGGCCGCACCCATGATCCAGTCCTTCCTGCTCATGGGCATCATCATGTTGCTGCCCTTCCTGCTGATCATCTCCCTCTACAGCTGGCAGACCGTGTTCGTCGCGACCTTCGGGATCGTGCTGATCAAGGTGTGGGACTACCTGTGGTCCGTCTCGATCTGGCTCGAGGAGAACATGGTACGGGCCATGCACCCTGACACGCTCTCCTACCTCGCGGCGAGCAACGTCGGCAACCTCCTCAGCCCCGACGGCGGAACCCAGGGGACGATGCTTATGATCATCACCGGGCTCCTGCACATCGGGTTGCCGCTGGTCTTTACGACCTTGATGGGCTGGGGGGGATACAAGGCTCTTAACCAGATCAACGCTGCGAGCTCCTCGACCACTGGTTCCGTGCAGAACGCCGGAACGCGCAGCGGTCAAGGAGCAATCAATGAAGGGAGGAAGCAAGCGAACATATAGAGTTCACCATGCGTCCCTTCGCGTTTCCGGCGGTTCATAAGGCCAACCCATGAGATAATCGTCCATTGATTTCATTTCCTTTATAGCGTAAATCTCGCTCTCGCCGGCGTGGTTTTGATGTTCTGCAGGGGGGGCTGGGTTCGTTCTCGCCCGTTCGCATACGTTACGAGCACCTAGAGAAACGAGCTCGCCGCCAAACCCCGCCACCGCTTCTGTAAGTCGCGGTAGCCCCCGCGCCCAACGCCGGAGGCCATGACGGAGCCCTTGGTGGTAGATGCCAACCCCCAGCTGGACAAGAAGCCAGAGCATAAAGATAAGTGCGATGAGGACGATGAGTTCCATAGCCCACCTCCGCGGCAGAGATACATCTATGCCGTTTCTTAATCAACGCCTACTTGAACGCTGTATGTCAAGGCTCCTGGAGCCTGTCATCTCGACCGACTTTATGGGCCAAAGCCTTGTCGAGAGCGCACCGCCCCCTCTCGACGCCCGATTAGCGCTCTACTCGGCACTGACCGCCACAAGGTTCAATTCGCCCCCAGAATCCCACGCGCCGGACTGCGGCAAATAAATCCAGCTTGCTCGCTCGGACCATGAGGGGCAAGGTCACGCGCTACGAGGCGCCACCCTGCGTGGACTTTTCGCGGCCTTGAATGTCAATGGCCACCGTCTTGGACCCACTTTTGGACATTAAAATTGACCCACCTTGCCGGTCTCAGCCGGCGGTCTTCTCCTTGAGTCGGTAGCTCTCACCTCCGAGCATGTAGATCGATGAGTGGTGGATGACCCGATCGATGATCGGGACGGCGACGTTGTCGTTGTGGAAGAACTCGCCCCAGTCGGTGAAGTCCTTGTTGGTGGTCAGGATCAGCGAGCGGTACTCGTAGAAGGCGTGCACCAGCTGGAAGAGGTTGTAGCGCGCCTGGCGGCTCATCGGCAGGTAGCCGAGTTCGTCGATGAGCAGCAGGTCGAAGCGCGTCAGCTGGGCGATCTTCTTCTTGAGCTCGCCCTTCATCTCGGCGATCTCCAGCTCCTCGACCAGCTCCAGGGCGTTGCGAAAGAGCACCTTGTAACCGGCATCAAGGGCCTTGTCGGCGATGCCCACGGCCAGGTGCGTCTTGCCGACGCCGGGCGGGCCGATGAACACCAGGTTCTGCCGGTTGTCGATGAAGCCGAAGTCCAGCAGCGCATTGACTTGGCGCTTGGTGATCGTCGTCTGGTGGCGGTAGTCGAACGCTTCCAGGCGCTTGCCCGCGGGTAGGCGGGCACGGCGGCGGTTCCCGTCGAGGCGCTTGTGCTCGCGGACCTGCTGCTCGCGCTCGGCAAGCTGCTCGGCGAAGTCGAGGTAGGAGGCTGCGTTGGCCTCGGCGTGGGCGAGCAGCTGCGGGAGCTCGTCGGCGATCGCCGTGCAGCGCAGATTGCGGTAGCGGCCCACGGTCTGCTCAAGACGGCTCATGGGTCACCTCCGTTTGGCCACCCGGGTGGCCAAGGTGCGCGTAGGCGGCCAGGGAGACCGGCGATGCCGGGGCCTCGGACGGCGGAGGCGTTGCATCGCGGCCACGCTGCTCGGCGCGGTGATAGGCCTCGAGGTAGTCTCGGACCCGCGTGGCCGTCAGCCCCTCGCGCTCGGCCAGACGCTCGAGCACATCGCTCGGCGGCAAAGGCCTGGCCTCGAGCATACGACTGACCGCCGCGACCTGATCACGGTAGATGCGCGGATCACAGGCGCGCAGCCGGGCGCAGAGCCGCTCGCCGAGATCGGCGCCGACGCGCTCGGCGATCGCCCCCTCCAGCTCGGCGATGTGCCGGGCCCGATCTCGGTAGTGGTGGCTGTTGCGCACGGTCTGGCCCTTGCCGGTGGCCACTGGATGAGTGGCCACGATCTCGCCGGTCTCCAGGTCGACGATGTGCAGCTGCCCCCTGTCCTCCTGAACGCCGACCTCGCCACGCTGGTAGGCCATCGGCACCGAGTACTTGTTCGCCGACCAGGCGATCAGACCCGTCTTGTCCACCTTACGGGTGGCCAGCGCGGCCTTGGCCTGGTCCAGCCACTCCGGCGTCAGGTAGGGCCGCAGGTGCGCCCGCTCCTCGGCCTCGAAGTGCTCCTGAGGCTGGCGCTGCGTGGTGCCGTGGACGCGGACATTGGCCACCTCGTCAAGCCACTGCTGGACATGGGCGCGCAGGTCCTGCTCGTCGGCGAAACGTTCGCCGTAGAGGCAGTCGCGTTTGACGTACTTCACGCCGGCCTCGACCTTGCCCTTGCTCTCCGGGTCGTAGCCGCGGCAGGCGTGGACATGGAACCCGGCAGCGCTGGCGTAGGCGTGGAAGCGCTCGTTGACCGTCAGCTCCCGAAACTGCTCGGCGATGACCACCATCTTCGTCTGGTCGTAGACGCACTCCTCGGGAGCCCCGCCGAAGGCGCGCAGGGCCTCGTCGTGCATGCCGATGAACGCCTCGGTATCGATCGGGCGCAACGAGACCGCCACGTGCATCCGCCGCGAGTACGAGAGCACGAAGACGACGAAGTACACCGTCCGGGACTCGCCGCCGATCTCCACGCCGCGCAGCTCGCCGGGATCGACCTGGCACTGAACGCCCGGCACCAGGTCGAGCACCGGCTCGTAGTAGCGCGGCTGCGCCACCGGGATGCTCGCACGCACCTGCTGCAGGTAACGGCGCAGGGTGCGATCGGAGACGTCGATCTCGCCGAGCTTCTCACGCAGCTTGCGTGCGACCTTCACGGCGCTGAGCTTGGGGTAACGGCGAAGCAGGTATTCAATGAACGGCCGATGCTCGTCGAGCCGGTGACGCCGCGGCTGAGCTCGCTCGAAGACGATGTCCGCCGGCGACTGTGCGAGGTACTTGCGCACCGTGTTCCGGGACACCCCCAGCTCTCGGGCGATAGCGCGGATCGATAGTCCGCGGCCTTCGTCGTAAAGCGCTTTGATCTTGTGAATCACGACCCACTCCTTCACAGCTCCCGTCTCCACCGCTCAGTTCGGCAGCCGACGGTATGGTCATTCGTGGCCAGGGGCCACCCGAGGGTGGGTCAATTTTCTTGGCCAGCCGTGGGTCAGTTTACGGGGCCGCTAACAGCATCGCGGGTCACCGTCGCCCCGGCCTTGATCTCCACCGGCTGCAGGCGTCCACCGCGCTCGATCACCAGGTCGACCTCGCGCCCGGCCCGATCGCGCCAAAAGTAGAGATTGGAAGGGCGTCCGGCGTTCCAACGCGCCTTCAGGTGCTCGGCGACCACCCAAGTCTCGAATAGTGCGCCGCGTAGCGGGTGGGTGTCGATCTGCTGCGCAGACTCGATCCCGAGCAGCCAGGACGCCAAGCCGGTATCGAGCATATAGAGTTTCGGCGTCTTGACCAGGCGCTTGTTGAAGTTGTTGTGGTGCGGCGGCAGCCGATGGATGATGTAGCTGGCCTCGAGCACGGAGAGCCACTCCCGGATCGTGTTGTGGCTGACGCCGGTCTCCTCGGCGAGGGCCGATTGGTTGAGCAGCTGCCCGGTCCGTCCCGCCGTCAAGCGCAGGAAGCGCTGGAACAGGGTCAGGTCGCGGACGCCGAGTAGCTGACGGACGTCGCGCTCAAGGTAGGTCTGGACGTAGGAGCCGTACCAGAGGGCGGGCTCCACGGGGCGGTCGTAGATCGGCGGGTAGCCGCCCCGCCAAAGCGCCTCGTTGAGCTGCTCCGGCAGCTGCTGCGCGGCCTGGAGCTCGTCGCGCGCGAACGGCAGGAGCGCCAGCATGCCGACTCGTCCGGCGAGGCTCTGGGTCACGGCCGAGACCATCCCGAACTGTTGTGAGCCGGTCAGGATCCACTCGCCGAGCCGACCGCTCTGGTCGACGCGTCCCTGCAGGTAGGAGAGCAGCGCCGGACAGCGCTGGACCTCGTCCAGAACAGCCCCTCCCGGAAATTGGGCGAGGAAGCCACGCGGGTCGTCGGTGGCGAACTCCCGCTGGTCCGGGTCCTCCAGGGAGGTGTAGGGGTGGTCCGCAAAGAGCGCCCGGACGAGGGTGCTCTTGCCGGATTGGCGGGGCCCGGTGACGGCGACGACCGGGAAGCTGGCAGCCAGCTGCTCGAGCGTGGCCTGGGCGTGCCTAGGAATCATGTGCTGATTGTAAGCGGCACTTACAATTAGCACAAAGCTTGGCGCGTGCAACGCGGTTAGGCGCACGGTTCCGAGTCCACCGTGCAGATCTTGCAATTGTCCTTGCTAGATCCCGTAGTACCACCAATGCCACGCGACGGGCCGCGACACGCCCTCCTCGACGCGGACCTGCGGCCGGTAGTCGGTATCCTGGATCAGGTCGGTGATATCTCGGTGGTCAATCGTCGATGAGCTTCAGCCCGTAGGGCCGGTAGTCGGCAAAGGCGCTGTCGGCGGAGAGTAGGGTGAGGTGCTCCTGGATGGCGCAGTGGATGAGCAGCCGGTCGAATGGGTCGCGGTGGCCGAGGCAGCCATGATGCGAGGCGGAATGCGCTTCGGCGCCATGAGGAACCAGAGCAGGATGTGGGTATCCGCGAGGCACCTCATGGCCCGCCAATCATGTCCTCATCGCTCAAGGCACTGTCCTCGTGGAACGCGAAGGAGGCCCGCTCCTGCAACAGCCCCGGCTTGAGGGCGGTGCTTTGCTGCTGGCGATATTTCTCGTAGGGCACGAGGACGGCCACCTTCTCGTGTCCGCGGCCGAATTCCAGCACGAACTCTTCGCCCTCGGTGCGGATCCGCTCGAGGATCTCCGAGAGGTGCGCCTTCATCTCCCCGACTTGGACGGTGCGCATGGCGACGACCTCACAGTGGGATCCTCTATAAAATTGCTGCGAGAATGACAACTTGTCAAGTTGATGTCTTTGCACTCATCGCCTTCGTTTGGCCCTGCCTCTAGACCCCGTAGTACCACCGATACCACGCAACGAACCGCCGCACGCCCTCCTCGACGCTAACCTGCGGGCGGTAGCCGGTGTCCCGGGCCAGGTCGGTGATAGCTAAGTGGGTGTCGGGCACGTCGCCGGTCTGCAGGGGCGGGTAGCGCTTCTCGGCCTCGATGCCGAGCTCGCGCTCGAGGACCTCGGACGAAACCGATGACCAGAAAAAGGCGGACGTGGTACTTTCGATCTAAGCGGACGGAGACCGCCATGACGGCGCAAGAGCACGACCCCGGCTACAAGCGGCTCTTCTCCCAGCCGGAGATGATCCGGGAGCTGCTCGTCGACTACGTCCGCGAAGACTGGGTCCGCGAGCTCGACTTCTCCGCCCTGGAGAAGCAGAACGGCTCCTACGCCACCGAGGACTATCGCGACCGGCACGACGACGTGATCTGGCGGGTGCGCTGGGGCGAGGACTGGCTCTACGTCTACCTGCTGCTCGAGTTCCAGAGCGGGATCGACCGCTTCATGGCGGTGCGCATGATGACCTACGTCGGCCTGCTCTATCAGGATCTCATCACGCAGGGCAAGCTCACCGTCGAGCGCCGGCTGCCGCCTGTCCTGCCCGTGGTGCTCTACAACGGCGAGCGGCGCTGGTCGGCAGCGGCCGACATCGAGGAGCTGATCCAGTACGTCCCCGGCGGACTCGAGGCCTACCGGCCACAGATGCGCTACCTGGTCCTCGATGAGAAGGCGCTGCTGGAGCAGGAGGACTCCCTAGAGCTGCGCAACCTGGTCCACGCCCTGTTCCGGCTCGAGCACAGCCGGGATCCGCAGGAGATGCTCGCGATCATCGGCACGCTCGGCGAGTGGCTGCACCAGCCGGAGCAGCGCCGGCTGCGCCGCGAGTTCGCCCTCTGGGTGCAGCGCGTGCTGCTGCGCCGCAAGCCCTTCGCCGAGCAACCGCCGCCTCAAGGGCAAGAGATCCAAGATCTGGAGGAGGTACAAGAGATGCTGGCTGAGCGCATGAACCAGTGGGAAAAGGAGTGGGAGCAGAAGGGGCACCAGAAAGGCCGGCAGGAAGGCCGGCAGGAAGGACGTCTGGAAGGCGAGGCGGGATTGCTCCTATGGCTGCTTGAGCAGAAGTTTGGTGAGGGAACTGTCGAGCCCTACCGGCAGCGGATCGAGCAGGCGGATGAAGAGACGATCAAGCGCTGGTCTACCAACATCCTCACCGCCGAACGGATCGAGGGCGTCTTCCAGGAGAGCTGAGCCAATCTCCGCACCGGGGGGGGGGGGGGGTTTCACTCCAGTCTTGCGACCGGAGCCAGCGCCTTCCCCTCCACAGGCAGACACCGTTGCGAGCAGACCCTGGAGCGGCTGCTCGGGGTCCTGGAGCGCCGGGGATGATCACCCTGCCGCGCTCGGGGCGTTATCCAAATCTGTGTGGGTGACGGCTTCATCAGGTCAGGCCGCGGCAGCACTAGATGTTGTGCGATAGGGTCACGCCGGCGGACGGCTACCCCACTAAAAGCCGTTGACACCCCCACAATTCGCGAAGGGGCCGATTTTCTAGGCGTCAGGACCTACGAATTGCGCACCAACCAGCGATAATGCCTGTCTGCCACCTACCCCGTGCCGAAGACATCCTCCACGCACTCGGCATCGAGAATCCGGTCCAGCCACATCTCCAGTTCGCCGACCGCGACGCGCTCGACGCGGGCCCGCGATGCCTCCCTGGCCTCCGGGCCGAACTTGCGCTCGATCAAACGGAGCAACGTCTGCGCCGCAGCCTGCCGACGGCCCTCTTGCCGACCTTCTTGTCGACCCTCCTGCCTTGAGCGGCTTACGATGCCGGTCATGATGGCTTCCTCCTCGGGGTAGCGCTGCTTGAACAGTTCCTGCCAGATGCTGCCGGTACGACTCGGCTCCGGCCTGCCAGTAAAGGTACTGGAAGCTCAGGTACGTGTGCTGATCCCCGGCAAGCTCAAGCCGTGTGGGCACCGGGCGTGCGGAGAGGAAGATAACCACCGGCGCCTCACGGGGGTAGTCGACGATGAGGCTCTTGAAGTCCTGATCGTAGTCGGGGGTCTGCTGGTGGTTTTATGTAATAGACTCTATGCTGATGTAATTTTCGAACCGCTTGAAATCCGTCACGTTATGAGTGAGTAGAGCGGGGACGCCGACGGCCATCATGGTTGCGACTATGTTAGCGTCATGAACCTGTTTGCCGCCTATAGAAAAATCGGTCATGAGCGCCTGAAGGTGTTCCGCCACGGCACCTGTATCGTCGGCCACCTCAAAATGTTCCTCAAAGTAACGCAATCGCTGCACGATAATCTCAGGCGTTGCAGCGTGTGCAAAGGGCTGCGGGCGTGATCGCACAGCAGCGAACTCGCGCAATATTTGCCGGCTTATCCATAGCGCCCGTCCCTGTTGACGGGCGATTTTCAGCTTGCCCAGTGCCTGCGTGTGTAGCGGCGCTTCGCCGATATTGGCATAGACCAGCACATTGGTATCGACGAAAAGGGCGTTATCGTCCATCGTCGCCGTAGATATCTTCGCGGCGCAGACTCAAATACTCCGGCCAATGGCCGATGTGATCTACCGGGAAATCCTGCAGCTTCTCTTCTTTTCTACATCCGGCATAAGTGCGACTGCGTAAGAAATCAATGAAATTTTCCACTTCCAGGATGCGTTCAGGGGGAAGTTGCCTGAGCTTTTCGATCACGGCTTGTGTCTTCTGGGTATGCATTATGGGCTTCCTGAGTTACCTGCGTGAGCCAATACGCGTCATTGAGAACGGGGGCTCCTCTCGTGCTGTCTCCAGCCTACTCTCGGATAGCATTGTTCAGCTAACTATACCATTCACCAAGCCTGATTGCTCTGGCTGCCTGTTCTCCCACGTCCACGGCAAAGGCCTCTTTATTTACCCTCAGCCCCCCCCTTCTAACGTCGCCACGTCTCCGAGTGTTGGCGTAGTGAGCGCACCCAGTCGACGTACCTACGCGTTCCGACAACCCTGGCGGAGTGGGCCTTGGCGCTCAATTCGCCGAGTATACGGAGGAAGCTCTCCGCGATCTGCTGATGGGTCGAGCTCTAGCTCTGGCTGTCCAAGACCTCATCGGCGTTGTCGGCCTGGAAGACGCGGTCGGACCAGGCCCACAGGGTGTTCTCGTCGGCAGAGCGGATACGTTCGAGTTGCTGATCGTTCAGCGGGCCGAACCGCCTCTCCAGCATCCGTGCGAGCATCTTGGCCTCGCCCTCCAGTCTGCCCTCTTGCCGACCCTCCTGCCTTGAGCGGCTTACGATGCCGGTCATGATGGCTTCCTCCTCGGGGTAGCGCTGCCTGAACAGTTCCTGTTCATTTTCATCGAGCTGCGCGTAGTTGTCGACGAAATCCGCATACTTGAGCCGTCTGTTCGGGTCCGGCTCCAGGGTCTCGAGCCCCTGGAGTGCGCTGGCGCGGGCTTCGAGCTTCTCGTCGGTGCCTTCCCAGTGCATCAACGGCAGGCACAGGCGGGCGACGATGTTGCTGCTGTTACCTCGCGCTCGCCGTTCGACCATTCGATGTGCAGTGGGGTGTCGAGGGCTCGGTAGTGGTGACGCAGCCGCTCCTTGAGCTGTTCCTGACGGATGGGGAGCACGCGCACGGATTCATCGAGGCGTACCGCCTCCTGGCTGGCGAAAAAGGCGATCGCCTCACGGGGGTAGTCGACGATGAGGTTCTTGAAGTCCTGGTCGTAGTCGGGGGTCTGCTGGCTCATCGGGTGTTTCTGCCATCCAGTGGGAATCGAGCGGGTCCCGGCTGTGCTCGAGCCGGAACAGGGCATGGACCAGGTTGTGCAGTTCCGCGGAGCTGTCCTGCTCGAGCAGCGCCTTCTCATCGAGGGTGAGGTAGCGCATCTGCGGCCGGTAGGTCTCCAGCCCGCCGGGGACGTGCTGGATCAGTGCCTCGATGTCGGCCGCCGCCGACCAGTCCGGAGGGTCAGCGTACCACGCTCGCCTCGGGGCTCTGGAGCATGTCGCCCACGTGATATCGCCTCGAGGAGGGGCCCTGCGCGAGGTGGGGTCAGCTCTGGCTGTCCAAGACCTCATCGGCGCTGTCGGCCTGGAAGACGCGGTCAGACCAGGCCCACAGGGTGTCCTCGTCGGCAGAGCGGATACGTTCGAGTTGCTGATTGTTGAGCGGGCCGAACCGCCTTTCCAGCATTCGTGCGAGCATCTTGGCCTCGCCTTCCAGTCGACCCTCTTGCCGACGCTCTTGCCGACCCTCCTGCCTTGAGAGGCTTACGATGCCGGTCATGATGGCTTCCTCCTCGGGGTAGCGCTGCTTGACCAGTTTCTGTTCATTCTCATCGGGCTGAGCGTCGCTGGCCACGAAGTCCGCCTACTTGAGCCGCTTGTTCGGGTTGGGTTCGAACTCGCCGAGGCCTGGCTCTATCTAGACGGTACGGATAGGCCCCGGATACTGCGCGAGCTGATGATCGCTGGTCAGCAGCGTATAGCCCTCGACATCAGCCTGCGCGATCAGCATGCGGTCAAAGGGATCCTTATGGAGGTCTGGAAGGCTGCCTACGGCGAGGGCATGGGCGCCACGGATCGCTAACTCCTCGTAAGTGCCACTTACAATCAGCACAAACCATGGCGCGTACAACACCGCGTACAACGCGGTTAGGGGCACGTTCAGAGTCCACCGTTCAGAGCCTACTCGGCGGTCGGATGCAGCACATCCCTGTCGGTGGTCAAATGCTACGCACTTGCGGGCTGCGCGGCGCTTCGCTCGCACGTTCTCCAATAAGCCCCACATGGCGCGCCAAGAGGCGGCCCACCGCCCCCGGGTGACCGGCAGACGACACCGCCCCCTGTGTCCGGTTACGGCGTCAGGACACATTCCCACGCGCGTTGTGGGTCTTCCAGAGCAATGCCGGGTAGCTCTGCACAAGAGCCGTGAGCCGCGGATCCAGATCGAGCACCTCGGCGCGAATCTCACCGTGGTCCAGAATTCTGTCCAGAAAATCTCAGACTCATGCCACCTCGCTCCAGCGCTGCTCGGCCAAGGCCTGCGGGACGACAAGATTCCATTCGGCGATGAACCGGGTCCGCCCGCAGTCCCGGCGGCTGACATACCGCGGTTGCCGCGGCCGCTTCTCCCGCAAGATCCGTAGGTGCTCCTCCTGGACCATCAAGCTCTCTCGATGCAGATCAAGAAACCAACCCACCTTGCCCACCGTCGTGGCGTTACCGAGAAGCAGTGCATACTCCACCACTTGGTCCAGGTCGAAGAATTCAACCATCTCCACCGAGCGCCAGAGTTCTTCCCAGCCGCCGCATAGTTCGGGGCGGTCCAGCACGTCAACCAGTGTGCGCTCCAATCCGGTTACCCGTACGCTCTGCCCGCTCCGATCATGCTCCTCCACTCCAAAGAACAGGTCTCCGCTCTGCTGCAGCACCTTCGGAAACCGCACGGCCCGGAACCGCCAGCCCCGAAAGGTGGTCGTGCGCGCTGCTCGAGCCGTTTGGTATTGAAGCTCGGAAAAACCGGAATAGGCACGGCCGTGGAACTCCAGTGCCGTGTGGTACGCAAGAACCGCGTCGTCCGTCATCTTTGCAGCAACGAGGAATGGGTCGACGGTACAGTTCTCGGGCGTCTCCCCGGCTCGCACCACCCAGTAGAGGCCACGACGAACCGGCAGGATGCGGCCTCGCTGCCGGTAGTATCCGAGCAAAGAGTCACGGCTGCTCGGAGCCAGGTTAAGCGTGGATCCGAACTCGTCCGCAGTGAAGACCCGATGTGTCGCCAGGAACGAAGAAGCAGTCACCGTTTACTTGCTCACAATGCGCATACCTTGCAAATAGTTTGCTAGGTTTGCTTAACAGCATCAAGTCGCGCCACTCCTTACGCATCATTTTCTTGACGTCCTCTCGCCGTGAACGACGAGGATGGCAAGGACGCCGTCTGGCCGCGAATAAGTCCGCGCTATCCGCTACACGCTCCCCGCATAGGAAAAGCATCGTGAAACAATAAGATACGGGCGCCTCCGGCCTCGTTGGTACAGCTCGTCGTAACAAGAGGCAAGGCGCAGGCGGAAGCGATCTGCGTCGGGCGGCTGAGTGTGCTCAGCAGCGCCCGAGGCCGAGTCGTGACACCGGTCGCCCGGAAAGCGAGTTCTTCCTGAGTCGGGCAGCTGAGTGGTGTCAGCGATCCCCAGATCCGGCCGGCTGAGTGCGTTCAGCAGAATGCTATAGACGGCGGAACGAATCCAGGCGGAATCGAGGTAAAAACCGACCGCCTCAGACTCGCCTGCTTCGGCCTTTTCGGTTCTCGATAAGGAAGCTGTCGGGCCTGCGAGAGCAAATCGTGAGCCAGCGCCATGACCACTTCCCTGTGCTACCAGCTTTAATTCTCCAGCCAGATATGAGGTAACCATCGCCCCCGACTGGTGAGCGTCGCAGCCACTCCAGCTCGTCACGCCGCTCTTCTTTCGAGCCGTACTGAGCGTTCCGCTGGCGCTCGTACTCCGGCGACCCACCTCGACGCCTCACCGCCTGCCTCGCCGAGACCCCGTAGTACCACCGATACCACTCGACTCGACGAACCGCCGCGCGTCCTCCTGGGTATCCCGCTTGTTGCGCCGTGCCTGCTCGGCAGTCGTTTGCTCCGGTCCGCAAGTGTCGCAGACAGAGAGTAAGAAGGAAGCTCTCCGCGATCTGCTGATGGATCGAGCGTCAGCTCTGGCTGTCCAAGACCTCATCGATGCTGTCGGCATGGAAGACGCGGTCGGACCAGGCCCACAGGGTCTGCTCGTCGGCAGAGCGGATACGTTCGAGTTGCTGATCGTTCAGCGGGCCGAACCGCCTCTCCAGCATCCGTGCGAGCATGTGAGCTTCGCCTTCCAGCCGACCCTCCTGCCGGCCCTCTTGCCGACCTTTCTTCAGGCCTCTCTGCTCCCACTCCTTCTCCCACTCGTTCATGCGCTCGGCGAGCATTTGTTGTACCTCCTCCAGATCCTGGATCTCTTCGCCTTGCAGTATAGATCGCTCGGCGAACGGCTTGCGGCGCAGCAGCACGCGCTGCACCCAGAGGGCGAACTCGCGACGCAGCCGCCGCTGCTCGGGGTGATCGAGCCAGCGGCAGAGCGTGGCGATGATCGAGAGCATCTCCTGCGGAAGCTACTTGGGGGTTCTGGCGAGTTTCAGGTTTCGGGTTCGTTCGGGTTGGAATAGGTATTCGGGTCGGGAAAGACGCCAACGATCCCGTCCACGTGCTCATGAAGGTCATCGCTGACCTCCTGCCGAAGAGGATCAAGGAGAAGCTCGATACCTTCCCGCCGGGCGAGCTTGGCGGCGGGCACGAAGTCACTGTCGCCGGTCACTAAGACGATGGTATCTGCCTGCTCTTTGAGGGTGATGCTGGCGATATCCAGGCCGATGCGCATATCCACGCCCTTCTGGCGCAGACCAAGGCGGACGTCGCCGTGCCGCAGCTCCCGCCAAGCGCTGATCAATTTGACTAGTTCCTGCTCTTCTTTAGCGGTCAGGTTAGGCGGCGCCTGACCATGGAGTAAGACTTGCTCCATGCGGTCCAGCCAGTTCCGCGTCTTGAGCAGCTTCTTGGTCAGGTTGGCAGCGATTTGCCACTCGCCTTCTTTGTGGGTGTGCCCAAGGCGCAGGGCGAATTTGCGCTTGCGGCGCAATTCGGCGAACAGCTCGCTGCGGAAGGTGGCTACCTCGCTCTTGGCGAATTCAACGCGATAATTGAGGACAGGATGATGGGACACACCCTGGAACGGGCGGGCGTCGTAGTAGAAGAGCCGATAGACGTGATCGAGCCAGACGCCGTCGGCGCTGCCGCCCTCCAGGTTCGTAAGGCGCTGGACATGGCGCTTGCAAAGGTGGCGGGCACTATCGGCGGTGGCGGCCGGCGTGTCGCAGAAGCGCGGCTCCACGAGCTTGGGCAGCCGCTTGAGGAAGAAGGCACCATCGATGAGGATGGCGATGCGGCGTACCCTCATGCCCACTCCCAAAAAACAAGATAGCCCCAAGCTTTCGGCACACGCTCGGGATGGGTGAGCGGGCGTACTCGCTTAGGGCGAATGTTGGTGTACGGTGCCGTATCTCGGTTATATGGTCAAGATCGGCGGGGCTGATATCGGCATGCCGGCCTGGGGAGCGTTCCATGCGTGGCTGTCCCCGCGATCCCACCGGGGTCTATCGCCTGATGCTCGATCTGATGCTGCTCCTCGGTTTGCGGGTGCGCGAGTGCCGAATCGTCGTGGCGCTGCCGGACCTCATCCAAGACGTTGGTGGTCAGTCGTCGATGAGCTTCAGCCCGTAGGGCCGGTAGTCGGCAAAGGCGCTGTCGGCGGAGAGCAGGGTGAGGTGCTCTTGGATGGCGCAGTGGATGAGCAGCCGGTCGAATGGGTCGCGGTGGCCGATCTGGGGGAGGCGATGGAAGGTGGCGAACAACCCTGTCGACGTCTCGCGGATGCGTAGGCCCGCCCGCTCGGCGTAGTCCGGCAACTCGTCCGGTGTCACGCCCTCGAGCGTGAGCTTCCCAAGGGAGAACTTCAGCGAGATCTCCCAAAAGGTCACGCCTGAGACGTACACGGCCTCGGCTTCTTCGATGGCAGCCATGATGCGAGGCGGGATGCGCTTTGGCGCCATGAGGAACCAGAGCAGGATGTGGGTATCCGCGAGGCACCTCATGGCCCGCCAATCATGTCCTCATCGCTCAAGGCACTGTCCTCGTGGAACGCGAAGGAGGCCCGCTCCTGCAACAGCCCCGGCTTGAGGGCGGTGCTTTGCTGCTGGCGATATTTCTCGTAGGGCACGAGGACGGCCACCTTCTCGTGTCCGCGGCCGAATTCCAACACGAACTCTTCTCCCTCGGTGCGGATCCGCTCGAGGATCTCCGAGAAGTGGGCCTTCATCTCCCCGACTTGGACGGTGCGCATGGCGACGGCCTCACAGTGGGATCCTCTATAAAACTGCTGCGAGAATGATAACTTGTCAAGTTGATGTCTTTGCACTCATCGCCTTCGTTTGGCCCTGCCTCTAGACCTCGCAGTACTACCGACACCACGCAGAGAGTAAGAAAGAAGCTCTCCGCGATCTGCTGATGGGTCGAGCTCTAGCTCTGGCTGTCCAAGACCTCATCGGCGCTGTCGGCCTGGAAGACGCGGTCGGACCAGGCCCACAGGGTCTGCTCGTCGGCAGAGCGGATACGTTCGAGTTGCTGATCGTTCAGGGGGCCGAACCGCCTCTCCAGCATCCGTGCGAGCATCTTGGCCTCGCCCTCCAGTCGGCCCTCCAGTCGGCCCTCTTGCCGACCCTCCTGCCGACCCTCTTGCCGACCTTCTTGTCGACCCTCCTGCCTTGAGCGGCTTACGATGCCGGTCATGATGGCTTCCTCCTCGGGGTAACGCTGCCTGAACAGTTTCTGTTCATTGTCATCGAGCTGTGCGTAGTTGTCGACGAAATCCGCATACTTGAGCCGCTTGTTCGGGTCCGGCTCCAGGGTCTCAAGCCCCTGCAGTGCACTGGCGCGGGCTTCGAGCTTCTCGTCGGTGCCTTCCCAGTGCATCAACGGCAGGCACAGGCGGGCGACGATGTTGCTGCTGTCCAGATGTTGCCGGTACGACTCGGCTCCGGCCTGCCAGTAAAGGTACTGGAAGCTCAGGTACGTGTGCTGATCCCCGGCAAGCTCAAGCCGTGTGGGCACCGGACGCGCGGAGAGGAAGATGACCACCGGCACGATCCGTGTTGTGCCGAGCATCTGCGAGAGGTCGGTGCAGTAATGGATCAACCGGTGGATGTCGAAGCGCTCGGCCCGGGTCTCCTCCTCGAAGGCGAAGGCTAGTACCTCGCGCTCGCCGTTGGACCATTCGATGTGCAGTGGGGTGTCGAGGGCCCGGTAGTGGTGACGCAGCCGCTCCTTGAGCTGTTCCTGACGGATGGGGAGCACGCGCACGGATTCATCGAGGCGTACCGCCTCCTGGCTGGCGAAAAAGGCGATCGCCTCACGGGGGTAGTCGACGATCAGGTTCTTGAAGTCCTGGTCGTAGTCGGGGGTCTGCTGGCTCATCGGGTGTTTCTGCCATCCAGTTGGAATCGAGCGGGTCCCGGCTGTGCTCAAGCCGGAATAGGGCATGGACCAGGTTGCGCAGCTCCGCGGGGCTGTCCTGCTCGAGCAGCGCCTTCTCATCGAGGGTGAGGTAGCGCATCTGAGGCCGGTAGGTCTCCAGTCCGCCGGGGACGTGCTGGATCAGCGCCTCGATGTCGGCCGCCGCCGACCAGTCTGGAGGTTCAGCGTACCACGCTCGCCTCGGTGCTCTGGAGCATGTCGCCGAATCGGCGCTGTCGGGCGGGAAGACGCGGTCGGACCAGGCCATGTCACCAATCAGGCCAAAAAAGGGGTGATTGGCCGCAGTCCCGCCACCGGGGGAGCGATACCGTGCAGGCAACTCTCGTCATCTGGCTTGAAGGAGTTGCTGATATGAAAACTGCGCGCCTTGAAATTCATGATGTCCAGGAAGTTCCGATCCGGAAAATCTATTGCCCTGTCGAGCCGAATCGGCGTTTATGCCCCATCGATGCGCGTGAGTGGGTTCCTAAGAACATCGGAATGCTTCTGCGTGTTCCGATCCCGGTCGCTCGATACAGAGATCGCTATTACGTTTTACAGGAAAGCGACTGGGTAAAAATCGCGGCGCTGCGCAAGGCTGGATTCAGCGATGAAGCCCTGTGTTGCCTGGTCGTGGGTGGGATCACGAAGACCGCCATGGAAACGATTTACGAGACCTCGTCGGAGCTACTAGTTGCCGCGGCGCCCCGGTACCCGGCGCACAGCCTGGCGGAGCCTCTGCGTAGTAAACAGGAGCCACATGGAATTCGGGCACTTGAGCGCGGTTTTGGGTTCGCGCCGGGTGCCCTCGCGAAGAGCAAAATTCGTAAGGAATGGCGCGATGAATCCGGATTACGTGGATGAGCCGCATCCTGAAGCTGATCCGATGGGCGCAGTGGGCGATGCTCTCTCCCCTGTGCTCGCGGCCATACCCGGTACCGAGGCGGCGCCGTCGGATCAGCGCAGCTGGGAGACGTTCGCCCGGCAGCTTCCGTTGCCCGAGGACGGCCGCGGACTGTGGAGCGAGGGTGTTGTTGACCGGCTCGAACGTCTGGTCGGTGCCATCGAGGTAACGGTACCCGAGGCCGTGGAGCGAGCAACCGCGCAGGCGTGGCTCCAGGCGGCTCGCACGTCGCTCAAACTGCTGCAAGCGGTGCACCGCCGCGAGCCGCCGGATCCGGCATGCGAGAGTCCGCGGGCTCACGGAATTTACCGGAGCGCGCCGGTCTACGCCGCGCTTCTGGAGAACCCGGCGCATATCTGGGATCCGGATTACCTAGCGCTGGCGCACGTTTGGTGGCGGTTTCGGGTCTTCCGAGGGTCTGTCAAGGGGCAGCGGCGCTATCAGGTGGTGAAGGAGTGGCGGTACTCGGCCGCCCCGGAGCTCGCTAAGAACCAAGAGGTCGTGGATGCGTTACGGCACGCTGCCCGCGGCGGCAGCTCCGAGGATGTCGGCCAGGAGCTGCTGCGAATCGCCGAGGATGGGGGCGTGCCGCAGGCGTTCGAAGAGCGCTTGAAGAGTCTGGGATTCTTCCTCGCTTACCCGCCAAGGACCCGCATGGGCCACTCGGGGCCGCGGTCGCGTGCCGGTCATCTTCATGAGCACCTCCAGCGGGCTCATCAAGAATCGCAACGGGGGCGGTTTGCGCCCGAGGAGGGTGTCGCGACCGGGGATCTGGTATCGACTGAGGAGGATGATGAAGCCGCGGAGGCCTCATCCCGGTGGTACGCCGACCTCTCCGGCTACACCGAGGCGGAGACGCCGGCCTCCCGGCGGCATCGCAGTTACGGCGCCAGGGTTGCTCAAGCCCGGATGGCGAATCGTCTCGCGGACCGGCTCTCGCCGATGGCGGAACGCGCCGGTCTGGCCTCGCCCAGGCGTTTCATGATCTGACCGAGGCGTGGATGGCGTGGATTGGCTGGCAGGATGCGGGGCAGGGCGCTTTGCCGCTGATCCAGCCGGGCGCGGGCCAGGCCGCCATCGGTTCCGAGCACGCCCCGGGGATGGACGAGCTCCGCGCGTTTGCGACGGGGCTCCAGAAAGCGCTCCGGCGGGATGCGCGCACCTTGGGGCGGCCTCGTGGTTCCAGCGAAGATGCCAACCTGGCCGGCAAGCGTTTGCTACGGGACGCGGCGCTGTACGTTTGGCTGCAGGTGGCGCTGAGCACCGCGGCCCGCGGCGTCGTGCATCCGGCTCCACGGCGCTATGGGCGAAGCGACTTTCATCCGCTGGCGCTGATTGCTGACAAGAGCGGCCACGGTCCGGGCGAGGCTCGCATCCTGGGCCTGCCACGGGTGGTGGTGCAATCGCTGGAGGCGTACGACCAGATGCTCGACCGGCATGCCGCGCAATTGGGTCTGCCTGCGTGTCCCGGGAAGCTGCGCGATGGCTTGAACACCGTCGTCGCGCCGGAGGATCCGCCGCAGGCGACGGAATGGCAGCCGGTCCGGCCGGCGTGGATCGAGCGAGCGCTGGCCATCTGGGGTTACCCCTGGCCGGCCAACGCCATGCGGCACTTCGTGGCCAGTTGGTGCGCGGATGCCGGCATCCCCGAGGAGATTGCACGAGCTTGGCTGAATCACTTCGGCGAGGGCCAGCAGCCGATCGGGCCCTATAGCTTTTCCAGGAGTTCGGGTATCGCCGAGGCGCTCGCTGGGTATGCGGAGCAGCTCCTCGGCAGGGTGGGGGCCGATGCCCCGCTGGGAGGTCTGGTCAATGAGTGATGAGCACAGGATCGAGTGGCCGGAGCGGCTGCGGCGGCAGGCGCGGGCACAGACGATGGCGGATCCCTCCGAGGAGGCGATCAAGGCCTTCGAGGCGGTCATTGCCAATGACGGCGAGCTGCGCCCGTTTCGAACCGGGGCGGTGCCCGGCGCTGGCAGCAAATCGGATGTGAATGGCGCCTGGGAGCGGTTGCGGCGCGCGCTCCATCACACGCTGGGCAAGACGGTTGGTACCGAGGCCGCCATCCGGCAGACCGATCGCCTGCTCCAGCTCGCCGAGGTGGAGTTGCGGCGTCACTGGGGATGGCCGCGCAGCCAGCGTGTCGAGGACCACATCCTCCCGCCGCCGCGCAGCCCGCTGGACCGGGAGGTGGAGACGGTGGCCCAGATCTCGGCCATCGAGCGGTTGTTGCTGAAGCACTTCGGCGATCTGTACGCCGTTGAAGATCCGAGGGTGCTAGCGGGTGCCTGGGGGTGGCTTCTGGCCCTGGAGCTGGGCATCAGCCAGCCCAAGTGGCTGGAGCGCCTGGTTCAAGCGCGAGAATCCGAGTGGGTTGCCGATCGCGAGGGTGGGCGCATCGAGTTCGACAGCCATTGCGTCCTGCTCGGTGGCCTCACCCTGGCGCTTGGTCTGGACCGGATTCAGACACTCGACCCGCCGCGCGCGCAGCCGCAGGGCTGGTTGCACGCCGCGTGGGTGTGGCTCGGGTTACGGAAAAAGGTGTCGCAGAAGGTGATCACAAAACACTGGCGGGACCTGGCGCGGCGGCATCACAGCGACCTGGTGGTGTACTACTGGCGTGGCCAACGTTCGATGACCCCGCTGGATGCGCGTTCGCGCAGGCTTTATTGGGAAGGATCGGTGGAAGGTGGGGACGCTGAACTCCTCGATCCGCTGGTGGCCGGCGCAGACTTTCGACCGGCGCAGATCGCTGAAACCCCGAGCATGGCGACCTGCGGGGATGCGCAGCAGAGCCGCCGCACGCTGACGGCGTTGGCGGACGACTTCGATGCCTTCGAGCAGCAGCATGGCCGCCGGCGGGCGCAGAGGAAACGAGCGCAAGCGGTCCGCCGTCTGGTTCAGTGGCTGGAGACGGAGCCGGTGACCCCGGTGGATGCTCTGGTGGTACGGTTCCTGCTCACTCTGTTCTTGCACGGTCCCAATCAGGAAGGGGTGTACGCGGCGTCAACGCTGCGACGCTACGGCGTGGGGCTGAGTCGGCGGCTGCGCGCGGAGTTTGGCTGGGAAGACCCCGCCGAGCTGTCGGCCGAGGCACTGCATCAGCGCCTGGAGCGCGTCCTGGACGCCCTGCCGGAGCAGGATCAGCGGATCGGGCATCGTTGGCTGCGATGGCTGGTGGTCAATGACGAACTGCCGGTGGACCCCCGTGCGCTCCGGCCCGAGCGCTACGACCGCTCCCCCGGCGTGCGTGCAGCCGCGATCAATATGCCGACCTGGGAAGCGTTGCATGCGTGGCTGGCCCCGCGCGATCCCACCGGGGTCTATCGCCTGATGCTCGATCTGATGCTGCTCCTCGGGCTCCGCGAACGCGAGGCCACCGAACTGTGGCTCGGCGAGGTGCTCTGGCACGAGGGGGAGGGGCACCTGCTGCTCACGCCCCGCCCGGGGCGACAGCTGAAAACGCGGTACGCGCGTCGCTGGGTGCCGATTGCCGCGTTGCCGCGCAGCAGCCGGGAGACGCTCTACCAGCGGGCGCGGCTGGTGCAGGAGAGCATGGCTGCCAGCGGTGAGAAGCCGGGGTCGAAGGCCTCGCCGCCGTTGTTCCATCCCGATGAGCGAAGCCGTGCCCGCGCGCTGATTGTCCGGGGGCTCCATGCGGTGACCGGCGACACCAGCCTCAGCCTCCATACGCTGCGTCACAGCGCGGCGCAGCTCAACCTCTGGCAACTGCTGATCGCTGCCGGCCTGGTACCTGAGACGATCCGGCGGCGGTGGTTCCATCATCCAAGGTATAAGCAAGATGCGATTCGCGCCCACTGGCCGGATGTCTACGGGGGCCGGCATCGCGGCGAGCTGCAGCGCAATCTGCTGTTCCACCTCGCGCAGCGCCTGGGCCACGGCTCGCCGCAGGCCACGCTGAGATCCTACATCCACGTGCCGGAGATGTTGGCCTTCTTCGAGGCGCTGAATATGCGCTACCACCTGCCCAAGACCGCGCTGGTACCCGTCTTAGGCGGCCATAGTGATAGCTACCGTCAGATCGAGGGCGTGGCGACGAAGGGCCATGCACCCGCCCGTGGACCAACGGTTATCGGTGTAGACCCCGAGGCTCGCCAGGATACCCAGGTCACGATCGAGGCGGAGCGCCTCTGGGTCAGGCGGGCAAGGCGGTTGCCGGCTTCAGCGCTGAGGGCAGGGCGCCGGGCAAAGGTCCCAGGGGCTGAAGGGGGCAACCCGGAGCCGCTCGAAGGTACGCCGTTCCTCGAGTTCCTTTGGCAGCTGGAGGCGGCGCGACAGGGCGATGCCGAATCAGACACCGATGCGCTGCAAGCGACGCTCGATGCGGTGCAGGCACGCTTCCCTCAGGTGCACCGCATGGCGTGGCCCCCTTACGAGGTCGCGCTCCACCGCTGGCGGTGGGACCTGACGGAGCTGATGAGGCCCGCCGACCTGGATCGCCTGAGGGCGTCGTCCCTGGAACGCCTGCTCGGTGGGATGGAGGCGATCGGCCTCGTGACCACCTACCAGCGCGACCTGAGACGGATGGTGCGGGTGCTCCAGCTCTTCCGTGTGCCACCCAAGTACTGGTCCGTCACGCTGGAGATCTCGGCGCAGGGATCCGCGTCCAAGGTCGGGCGGGCACGCGAGACCGTGAAGGAGGCGGTCGGCAAGCCCGGGCGGGGCGAGCCCGCGATCACCGAGGTCGCCCGCGAAGTCCGCAATGTCCGCTATCGTGTCACCGTGGACGGCGACCTGCGCACGCCCTGGGAGGGGCTGGTGAGCGGGGTGGTGTGGTTGTGGGCGTGGTTGCAACAAGCCCAGAAATAGTGTCGGCTCGTGTCCACGAGGGAGTTGACTGGATGAGTAGCAGACCGGGGTTCAGCCGTCTTGGGCAAGCGCCAGGATGTCCTGCGCCATGGCATCCATGATCGCATCTCGGCGATAGGCTTGGATGAAAGGCTGTCGCTCCCGCTTCTCTAGCGAAAGTGTGTTCAGTGCGTGAACTAGACCATTAACATCGCAAGGGTGGAACACGGCGGCATTGTCGACTTCAGTGTTCAGCAGCTTCTCCGCCTCGCCACTGACGCCAGCGAGGATCGGTCTGCCAGTAGCTGCGTACTCGAAAAGCTTGGAGGGCAGGACCTTGCGGAACGCGGGCAGGTCGTTTAGATGGAGGAAAAGGATATCCGCGTTGGCGTACTCGGTTAAAAGCTCGTCACGGGGCACCGGGGGTCGGATCGTGACATTGTCCGAGCCGGCGCATTGGTCCTCGAGTTCCTGGCGTTGTCCACCATCTCCGAGTACCCGGAACTCGTAGTCAGGGCCCAACTCTTGCGCGGCCCGCGGGATGATGTGGTGGAGGCCCTGGCCAGCTCCAAGGTTCCCCGCGTAAAGAATCCGGGCTGGTTCGTTTTTTCGAGGTAACCGGGGGTCGAAATCACACTGCAGGAAAGCCTCGTCGACGCCATTGGTATGGAGCCGGTAGGCCTTGGTGGGGTCAAGTGTTTCGAAGTGCTCTCGGAAACCGGGGGAGACGAGGTTCACTTGAGCCGCGTTCCGTATGGTCCACTTCTCCAAGAGTTTAATCCCCGGAAGAACCGCCCGCAGTGGAGATCCTTTGAGGACGTCCGAAAGGCTGTCACTGAAAATATCCCGGATGTCCAAGTAAAGAGGGGCCCGCTGGCGGCGGGCGACGAGGGCGCCTAGCGACGCCGTCATCAAGCGGGATGAGGATGCCAGCACCAGGTCATAGTGGCGCTCGCGTGATCGCTGAAGTACGCGGCGGGCATAGGGCGCGAACGACCGTGCCTGGTCAGCCATGCCGCTCTGGTGACTGGGCAGGTGAACTCGCTCTACCGTTACCCTGCCACGGCTTTCTTGCTCCGGCGCCTCGGGCGAGAATGTCGCGTAGCGATTGGGCAGCGTGGTGACGACATCAAGCTGGTCGTCTGCACCCAGCCTTCGCGAAAGGGCGTCGACCAGGCTGGTATTCCGGAAGGAGCCTGCCGACAGGTCGGGATCGAAATAGAATGTAAGATGTAGGATGTTCAACGGTTACCAACTGATTCGGGTTGTAAGCTTGACGGGTAGACGCGCTTCGGTGACTAGACGGAGGCGCTGGGTCGGTTGTTGAACGCCAAAGCGGGGGTGCCAGTAGGCCTCTTCAACCTCCACCGTGTGCTCGTGGCTAGCCTGAATCGCTAGGCGTAGCTGTTGCCTTCGGGGTGTTTGGATGCGCAGGTTGTGGTCTGAACGATCTGGCTCAGCAGAGTGGCCCGGCGCCAGTAACAGGAAGGCCTCAATGGTGTGCTGTCCACTGCCTTCCACCAGATCCGTAATAGTCAGCTGATTTTCGCAAAGATTCCACGTGCGGCGATGGGTCGGGTGGCCCGCAAGCCGGCGGCGGTAGCCATCGTGCGCTCCCGCGGCATACAAGCCGTTGCCGCTCTCCCGAGTATCCACGTCAAAAGGGCGAGCACGGCAAGCGACTCGAAAGCCAGACCACACCTCCGAAGAGTCGGCGCCGTCAATCAATACGGTATTGTGTGACCTCGTGCTGCGTTGCTGCTCACGGTCCGATCCATGGCCGTAGCGCGAGCTTCCGCCATTGACGAAGACGCGCTCGTCTCCGAGGGACATCTCGAAAGATAGCGTATCGGCGTGGGCATGGCCGGGTAAGTAATCAGGGCCAACAGGGGCGATATCGGTAAAGACGGTCGCGTGCTCATTCGAGAGCCTTGCATATCCGGAGGCCGCCCCGTGCCACATGTCCCACTTCTGGGCAGGGGGGCGCGGTGATTCTAGGTTGAGCCGGGACGCATACTGATCGAGTTCAGCTGGGTGCGGCGCAATCCCAAAGGCCGCATCGTTGAAAAACGGGATCTCGCCATCGGGGTGGCGCATGACGGCCGACCACTGGAGCATCGCGGTAACGGCGTCGTGCCACTGTTGGGGGATTTCAGCCTCATAGCGACGGTGCAGATTGATCAGATCGAGCAGGTCCTCGAGCACCAGCAGGTGGTACATCGGGCTGCGCTCGAAGTGGCCACCGTCGGGGAGGATCTGCTCGGGGATTTCCCGGCGGAGGATGGCGAGCCCTTTCCGGTGCCAGCGTTCAGCCTCCCTGCCGGAGAAGAAGAGCCCTGCGAAACACAGTGCCTTGGCGTTGGCGAGTAGGTGGTTGCCGAGGATGTGGTACTCAAGGCGGCGGCGCAGCAACCGAGCCTGGGTGGCCAGGCTGTCGAGCATTTGCGCGGTCGGGGTGTTGCCGGCCTGGAGCCACTTCACCCAGTTTACGATGCGCAGCGATGTCGGGTAGGGCTCCCAGCCGTTCCCGTAACCGGGCGGGTTCTCGGCGATCCAACGCTCGATTAGCTCCCGGTGCCAGGCGTTGCGCTCGTCAGCGCCTCGGGCGTTGAGGTCATCAAAGTAGTGCAGGTTATAGAGCCAGAGCTTGTCGTAGCGCGCATCGTTCCAGATGCCGGGATCATCGATTCGTCCGCGCTGGTTCAGGAAGCACGCCGTTTGCGGATCAAGCAGGCTCTGCTCCCGGGGCAAAGGCGGTGTCCATGGCCCGCGGGCGTGGCGCACGGGCGGCGCCGGCTGGCTTGGGATCCGCGGGCGGTACAGCCGGTACCAGAGCCGCCACCCGATTTGCCCGGGGCGCAGGTGCCGAATCGTGTGGAAGTAGAGTTGAGCACGTTGTAAGGAGAGCACCCTGACCCCTCACCCGAGCTGTTTCAGGAGCCCGCACGCATCCACCACCATCTTGGCCTGCACCTGGGCCGCCGAGAGGTTGCGGAAGGGCCGGTGAGCGACGAGGGCGACCAGGATGTCGGCCTCCTGCATGGCGTCCTGCAGGTTGGTCCACTCAGCGCCGAGCTCCTTGAGTCGATGTGGCATTGACTCCGCGTAGGGTTCGACGGCGAGGATTCGGCCGACGCCCCTCTCCGCTAGACTCTCAGTGATGCGAAGCGCCGGGCTCTCGCGCAGGTCATCGACATCCGGCTTGTAGGCGAGCCCCAGGCAGGCGATGACCGGATCGCGGAGCCGCTCGGCCCGGCTGATGACCTGCGCCACGACATGATCCGGCTTGGCGTCGTTGACCGTGCGCGCCGTGCGGATCAGCTGGGACTGCTCCGGCGCTGAGTCGATGATGAACCACGGATCCACGGCGATGCAGTGGCCGCCGACGCCGGGGCCGGGTTGCAGGACATTGACCCGGGGGTGTCGATTGGCCAGCTCGATCAGGCGCCAGACATCGATGTCCAGCCGGTCGCAGATCAGCGAGAGCTCGTTGGCCAGAGCGATGTTGACGTCGCGGAAGGTGTTTTCCGTGAGCTTGGCCATCTCCGCCGTGCGCGCCGTGGTTGGTAGTACCTCGCCGGAGACGAAAGCGCGGTAGAAGTCGGTGGCCGCCTCGGTGGCCGCATCGTTGAGCCCGCCAACGACGCGGTCGTTGTCCACCAGCTCCTGGATGATGCGCCCGGGCAACACGCGCTCCGGACAATGGGCAATGTGGATGGTATCCGGGCTGAGGTCAGGGCGTGCGGCTGCGATCCACTCGGCCACGCGCTCGGTCGTGCCCACCGGGCTGGTGGACTCCAAGATGACCAGGTTGCCTGGCTCCAGCACTTGCGCCATGGACCGCGTCGCGGCCTCGACGTAGGAGAGATCCGGCTGCTTACCGTCCTTGAAGGGTGTCGGCACGGCGATCAGAAAGACATCGGCGGGTGCCGGCTCCGTCGCGGCGGTGAGTTGGCCACTGTGGACCGCCGATCGCACGAGCACGTCCAACTCGGGTTCGACGATGTGGATGTCGCCCTGATTAATGGTAGCGACGACATCGGGGCTCACATCGACGCCGTGAACCTGGTAACCGCGCGTGGCCAGGAGGCTGGCAGTCGGTAGGCCGATGTAGCCGAGGCCGAGGACGTTGACGGTGGGGCGCTTTGGGGCAGTGCTCAAAAGCCGTATCTCCAGCTGTGAGGTTCAGTCCATGAGACCCATTGGCGGCGGCATTGTACCGATCACGCCCGGGCGTTGCCTTCCTTAAGGAGTCGCTCGACGATCCGCTCGGTGGCTTTGCCATCCCCGTACGGGTTATGGGCGCGGGCCATATCGCGGTACCGCGCCGGATCATCTAGGAGTTGGGTTGTTTCACCAACGATCCGCTCTACATCCGTGCCGACAAGCCGCACCGTACCCGCCGAGACCGCCTCGGGCCGCTCCGTGGTCTCACGGGTCACCAAGACCGGCTTGCCCAGCGACGGCGCTTCTTCCTGGATGCCGCCTGAGTCGGTGATGATCAGCTCCGCACGGTTGAGCAGGGCAACGAACGGCAGGTAGTCCATCGGCTCCAACAGATGGACGCGGGGGTGATCGGCCAGCGTCTCGCGCACCGGCTGCTGGACGTTCGGGTTGAGGTGCACCGGATAGACGATCTCGACGTCGTCACGATCCGCGATCCGTCGCAGGGCCTCACAGAGGTTGCGGAACCCCTCGCCGAAGCTCTCGCGCCGGTGTCCCGTGACCACGATCAGGCGCCGGCTGGGATCAAGGAAATCAAACTGCTGCTCGGCGTCAGCACGGAGCTGCGGCTCCTGCTCCAGGCGACCGACGACGGTCAGCAGCGCGTCGACGACAGTGTTTCCAGTGACCGCAATCTGCTCTGCAGCGATCCCCTCTCGAAGGAGGTTGTCGCGGGCTCGATCCGTCGGCGCGAAGTGGAGTTCCGCGAGGGCCCCGGTCAGGCGCCGATTCATCTCCTCCGGCCACGGCGCGTAGCGGTTCCCCGTACGCAACCCGGCCTCGACATGGCCCACGGGAATCTGCTGGTAATACGCCGCTAGTGACGCCGCGAAGGTCGTAGTCGTGTCGCCGTGCACGAGGACAAAGTCCGGCGCCTCTTCCTCAAGCACGCCTCGTAGACCAGCCAAGATCTCGGTCGTCACGCCGGTCAGATCCTGCCCGGGCTTCATGACCCCCAAGTCGTGATCCGGTGCTATGCCGAAAAGCGCGAGTACCTGATCGAGCATCTCGCGGTGCTGACCGGTGACGCAGACCTTGCCGGTTATCTCCGGCGACGATTGCAGCGCTCGTATAACAGGGGCGAGTTTAATGCCCTCGGGGCGGGTGCCGAAGACGGTGAGGATGCGCACACTCAAGCCGAGCCTCCTTGCAGGCGAGCCGCCTCTGCGGCTTGGACCGATACGCGGCTGACCTCCATGACCTCCTCGAAGGGGATGGGCGCTGGGCCGCCTGACTCGACGGCCTGCAGGAACGTCGCGGCACAGGCCCCCTGACCTTTATCCTGCCGCATCGTGCTCATACGCCGGAAGCCGGGCCAGCCGTAGCCCTTGAGCTTGCGGAAGTTGTCGAGCTGCAGCACCCGCCCACCGCAGAAGGCCTCCACGCGTTCCTTGGGGAAGCCCTTGTGGCCGTTGGCGAAGTAGTGGACGGTGCCGATGCTTCCGTCAGAAAAGGTAAGCTGGATCGTCACCGTGTCCTTGGTTGCGAAGTCGGCGGCCTGGACGTTGGTGGAACTGATGGGGGCCCCAACGAGGTGGCGGAGCAGGTCGATAAAGTGACAGGCCTCGCCGACGATCCGGCCACCACCGACCTCGGGATCCTGGGTCCAGTGCTCCGGCGGGATGTGGCCGGCGTTGACGGTCATCACCAGGGCCTTGGGCTCCCGGCTGGTGTCGAGCAGTCCCTTCATCTTCTGGATGTGGGGCGCGAAGCGGCGGTTGAACCCGACCATGAGCAGTGGCCCGGAACCGTCCGTGTGTGCACTCTGATAGCAGCTCTCGATCTCATCGAGTTCTGCTTCGGCCAGGGCCAGCGGTTTCTCGACAAAGACATGCTTGCCAGCCGCAAGCGCCTGTTGGGTCAACGTGGCATGGCTGTTATGCGGTGTGACAATGGCCACGGTGTTGGTCTCGCCATCCTCGAGCATCCCTTCGACATCGGTCGAGGCGTTGGCGAAACCGGCGCGGCGACCGTGGATGACGCCGCTGGTGCCGCCGGAGGTCACGATGCTGTTCAGTTGCGCCCCGGCGCTCTTAAAGGCAGGTATCAGCACGCGGGATGCGTAGTTCCCGGCGCCAATGAAGGAGACTACGGGCTTCTGCGGCTCGAACTGAACGGCAGCGGTGTCTGTGAGAGAGACTTGCTTAGCCTCACGCTTTTCAAAAGCGCTGGTGTACTCAAGGAGGATGCCAAGGGCGCTCGGGTCGTTGGTAAGCGTCTCGTATGCCTGCGAGGCATCCTCAAATGCGTACCGATGGGTGATCAATGGCGTGGGGTCCACCCGACCGTCGGCCATCATGTCCAGTACGGCCTCGAAGTTGCGCTGCTCGGTCCAGCGCACGAATCCGAACGGATAATCGTGGCCTTCCTGCTCGTATTTCGGGTCGTAGCGTCCCGGGCCGTAGGAGCACGAGACCTGGAAGCTGAGCTCCTTCTCGTAGAAATCGGTCCGATTGAGTTCTAGTCCGGTGACCCCAATCAGCACAATCCGGCCCCGCTTGCGGCACATGCGTGCTGCCTGGGTGACAGGCTCATTGGATTGCGTGGCTGCCGTGATCAGCACGCCGTCAACACCGCGGTCACGGCTAAACCGTGTCCCGACTGCGACCGGGTCTTCACCCTCAGCGGGGTTGCAGGTCTCGGCCCCAAACTGGCGGGCAAGTGTCAGCTTATCCTCGTCAAAGTCGATGGCAAGTACGCGACAGCCGTGCGCGCGAAGCAACTGGACGGTAAGCAATCCAATGAGCCCGGCTCCTGTGACCACGAAAGACTCTCCGAGTGTAGGTTGGGCGAGGCGCACGCCCTGTAGCCCGATTGCCGAGACCACGGTGAAGGTAGCCGCCTCATCGCTGACGGCATCCGGGATGCGGGCACACAAATTCTGCGGTACGCAGACCTGATCGGCGTGCGGGCCGTTGGAGAGTACACGATCACCTGGCGCGAAGCTGTGAACTCCGCCTCCGACTTCAGATACGACGCCGACGTTGGAATAGCCCAGTGGCAGAGGCTGGTTTAGCTTCGACTGCACGGCGTCGATCGTCGTTAGGATGCCATCCGTGCGCGCCTTCTCGAGAACCTCCTTGACTTTATCCGGCTGCTGGCGGGCTTTGTTGAGCATGCCGGCCCTGCCGAATTCTACCAGCATGCGCTCAGTTCCGGTAGATATGAGAGTGTTTTTAGTGACAACTGACACTTCGGCATTCCGTGGGTTGGCTGTCGGAGCGTCTAAAATATACGTGGCTCCGCCTTGCAAGTCCTGAAAAGCTTGGCGCATAAGCAGTTGTTCCTTGGCTCCGAAGTGGTCGCTTCGTAATAATCCGTCGACACATTAATGCATGCACATGTTGTTATTTTGTCGCGGTCTTAGATGCAATTTACATTTTGACGGTGATCGTTGGTATCGACGACACCTCTAAACAGTGCCTTCTTTAGCTAGGCACTTGATTATATTTGCGATTTTATTGTAGCGTTGCTCCTGTGTCCCAAAATTTTGGGCAGCTATTTTTTTGCCGGCTTTAATCTTTTTTGCTGCTGTGTCTTTGTCGTTTACCGCGTGACTAATCGCGTTTGCAGCCTCGGCTGGCTTTTTTTCATAATAGAAGGCAGCTTCGCCACAAACTGAGGTATTAAATGATCTCCTCGGGATAACAAGCGGTATGCCTAAGTGCATCGCTTCAGCATAAACTGTCGAAAAGGTCTCAAGAATACTTGGAAGAAAAACTACAGACGCCTTTTGATAAAGTTTCATTAAATCAATGTATGGTGTCGTCCCGATGTTTTGTATGAAATCTCCAACACCAAGAGAATGAGCTTCGTTTCGAATCCTGTGTAAAGTGAGGCAGTCTTTGGGCAGGGTTAGATAAAACAAAAATTTTGGCCCGACGTCGCTTCGCAAGACGTCAGCGACTCTTGGGATGATCTCAAGGTTTTTCGTCGGATAAGGCGCAGCTGGCGTAAGAATGATATGTTCTTGGTTTTGACTGTGGTTTGGTCGGTTCGTATCGTTTTTTAAGGTGTAAAATGGGCGGCCAACTGCATTCGGAACGACAGACGTCCTGTGTTGAGGTATTTTAAAGCGCTTGCAGAAGCACTCTCTTGCGTGTTCAGTCTGAAATATGTAGAAACTATGAGAGCTGCACCACCATGTTTTATAAACGGTCGCGACGAATCTCTTAGCTATAGCCGATGGTGGATGCGCAAGATAAGGTTCAAGACCGGCATGGGTTATGTAAGGATCACTTATACCTAGAACGTGGGTGCGGCAAGTGCGGACATAAGCGGGGCCAGCCATTGTGTACACTAGATCTGGATCCTTAGCGTTGATTTGTTTTTCGATAAGTGTTCTTTCTTTTCTCGACCTAGCTGGAGACGAGAAGACGTGGGTTTGGTCTTTGCTCGCGCCCAGTGCTTGTGCTGTCTCGGAGACTTCGTTGCTAAGGAAGAATGTCCACTTGATGCTTGTATCACGTTGTGCATAATAAACAAAATGTGCAGCATTCTGAACTGCGCCACCTGTGGTGTTTGTCGTTGCGTTGAAGATCGCAGAGATGGTCATCTCGCGTGCCCGATGTCTCTTTTTGCGAAGAGGTAATTTCCAGATAACTTTTTGTTTAATGCTTCTCGCGGTGGCAAAGAAGACGTGAAGCATCTAAGAGGTTCGTAGCCACTTTCCGCAAGGAAGTCGGCTAAACTCTGAGTGTTGTCTCCAAATCGGGAGAGGTGGTCGGAATCGATCTCGCATAAGATGTAAAGTGGCGAATTGGGTGCGCGTAATGTTGATTCAGCTCCTTTTAGTATTCTTAATTCAGACCCTTCTGTGTCAAGTTTGAGAAGTTTGAAAGTTTTGTCCGGAGGGGCAGCAAATTGATCCAATGTCTTCGAGATTTTTGTGTTGGTGCTCATTGAGGCCTCGGGTGTATTTGTGCCTAAAGTATAGTACTGCAGATTGGATGGTAGGTTTTTTTCGGCCTCAGTGAAGGGCTGGTTGGCACGCCTCGGGTCTGTGAGGCAGGTGTTGTAAAGCTCAAGAGAATCAAGACCATTGATGTAGGCGTTGAGACGGATGACCGCGCAGTTTGGGGTAGAGGGCTCAAAAGCGGATACTAGGCCATCCCGTCCGACTAAAGACGTTAAGTGTATCGTGAAGTAGCCTATGTTTGCTCCGCAGTCGATGCAGTAATCTCCAGGATCAACGTTTTGATACATCCAAGACAGCTCAGGCTTTTGATAACGGCCGGTTAGAAGGATTTTTCTGCCCGGATGTTCGTTTAGCCATACCAAAAGTTTAAGGCCGCGAGTTTTGGTTTGATAAAGAAAGGGCTGTTGAGGAAAAAGATATTCGGCCAGTGCAAACGCGCGGCGAAGGAATGCTCGCATTTGATGATCCTTTTTGGTAAAGAGTGTTGGAACGTTTTCATGTGATGGGATGTTTTCCTTTAGAACCCGTATAGAATACTACACCATCGCCGTCGATCTCGGTAATACTGGGCAAGATCAGGGCCTCCAGCGGTCTCGAGAACTGAGCTTCTCAGCACCCTGCAAGTCTGTCAGATCATCGTGCGTATCAACGGAGTATTAGATGATCCCGACTTTGTAGGAGGGGAAACAGTTGTGATAGGTTTGCTTTTTTGATGTTGGCGTTCGTCTTTGCTTGTTGTTACAGTCGTAGCCACAAGGAGCCCAAATATAAGCCAAAAATGGGCGGTTATAAAGGTGTCATTCGCAGCTGCATACATAAGAGAGCTAAACAGTGCGAAAACCTCGGGTCTTAAGCGTCCATGCCTTGTAATGGATCTGTAGATAATATAGTAGACGCACAGCAGAAAAAGTGATAAACCAATAATGCCGTGATCCACTAAAAGCTGATAGTAACCGTTATGAATAGACATTCCGTCGTCCATTTGAAGGTAAATGTTACCTCCAACCCCAAATAACATGTCACTTAGGGGAAGGTTAAGAAAAAAAGACAGTGACTCACTGCTTCGAAAGAAACGGTCGGCGGCTAGGTATGGGATGGAATCGCTTATCGCAATGAAATATAAGGTTGGACTTAGTGCAAGCCCGATAAAAACAGGTGCGGCAAAGAAGGCGACAGTTGATATGTTTTTTGTTATTTTTGACTGTAGTGAATGGTGCAAGATCAAGAACAGAATCGAAACGACTAAGGCAAATTGCGCGGTGCGGCTGTTTGTAAGGATGGCCCCTAAGCTGATAATGAAAAAAGTTGTCCAAAGTAATAACCTGTCTTTTCTGGGTGGCGTGTTATCTGTTATAAATGCTAGTATCGCGATGCTCGTTATTGCCACCCAATGCGAAAGATAGTTTGGGTTCATGAATCCGTCAAGACGCAGTATTGTTCCCTCAGAGCGCCCATAAATACCAGAGAGCCCGAACGGAGACGATCCTAAGTAGGCATGATGCAAATAGTCGATGATAGCAAAAAAGATAAAAAGAGAAGTTAGCGTGGCCCAGCCTTTCATTAGAATTGTGTTGTGCGTGAAATGATAAAGAGCGCACATTACTAGCACAATAAGGGCGCCGCGCAGAAAGTATAATGCTGCAATGGACTGTGTTGAAGGATCGACTAGAGGGAAGAAGGAAAAAATGGCTATAGCTGCAATCAAAAAGAAAGTTACAGCAAGATCTCTGCTTTTGAGGTGGAGCCTAGCCGTGGTGGCGGTGACGCCAAAAAAAAGAAGACTAGAAAAAAGGATCATTGCATCAACCAGGCGCATACCCCCATACGGAATGACTCCTAATGCAGGTAAAAAGATTATGGCCAAAACAATTATGCTAAAACGATTGCTCATTTTGATTGCGTCTAAAAAATGAATACAGAATGATCGGTTTACTTAGTCTCATGGTGCATACCGCGTAATCTCGGATTATTCAGCACAGGCGGGTAAATAGGTTGGCGTAGCGCCGAAGCCTCTGGATAATTATGAAGTTGAGCTAGGCGTAGTCATAATTACGGCGGGGTAATGGAGCGCCTTTCTGAAATACGGGGAGACTAGCCATTCTGGTAGGGGCGCTCGGCAAGAAATGGTCCATAATTTATGATTGTGGTGTTATTTTCTGAACAATGATAAACGAACAGGGAGGCTAAGTTTGTAATATTGATTTGGCCCTAAAGTGCGCATTAGTGAGTATTTTATTAGACTCTTCGCTAGTTTGGGGCTGTAGCGGAGTGCAGAATAGCCGCGTGCCGCCCTGCGCTGTTGCCAGTGGTCGATGACCTCGGCGAGGGAGTGCCACGTATTAGACGCGCCACCAATAGAAAAAATTGCGATCTTTTCGTTTAGATGCTCTGATCCAAGGTCTTGAAAGGCACGAGTCATTAACTTCGTGTCGGCTGAGATTGGTAAGGATGTGTCGTAGCGGTTTGTTTTGCAGTAATCAGACGGAAAAAAAACAGCCTGATGTGAGGGTGCGCACCCTTTTCGAATGTCTATTTTTTGTTTTTCGCGTGGGACGGTGTATAGGAAATCTGTGTCGCCTACTCTCTTTAAGGAGTCGCCGTAAAATAAGTGTTCCGGTGGTGCCTTGTAAAGCCGATCAATTATTTTTTTTAGGTCGCATCGGGGGTGGATAAAATCTCCGCTATTTAAAAACAAAAGATACCTCCCGCTGGAATGGGTGATGCCCTTGTTCATAGCATCATATCGACCTTCATCCTCTTCGTGCACAACAATGTCGATCCACCGGTGGGGTGCTATCATTTTTTGACAGCTGTTGTCCCTTGACCCATCGATGACGATTTGCTCTATGTCGCCTGGCTGATACTTTGGATAGATGCTTTCTAGTGTTTCTTTAAGTTCTTTGGGGTTTTCGAAGCAAATCGTGATGATTGATAGCGCTGGTTGAGTCATTCTTTACGCCCATATAGGTCGGAGATCCGCAGGATATCATCTTCCCCGAGATAACTTCCTGACTGGACCTCAATAAGCTCAAGAGGGATGCTGCCAGGGTTCTCAAGGCTATGAACCTGCCCAACGGGGATGAAAGTCGACTCATTCTCGGTTACCAAGTACTCGCGCTCGCCTTTCTCAACCTGCGCCGTACCTTTAACTACAACCCAATGCTCAGCCCGATGGTGGTGCAGTTGCTTTGATAGCCGCGCCCCGGGGTTCACGGTGATGCGCTTGACCTGGTAGCGGTGGCCAGTGTCGATGGACTCGTAACAGCCCCAGGGTCGGTACACGACGCGGTGGTTGATGTGCTCGGTGCGGCCCTGGCGTTTAAGCTCGTGTACAAGGTTGCGAACATCCTGCACCCGGTGGCGATCGGCTACGAGTACGGCATCTTTGGTGGCTACGATCACCAGATTCTCTACTCCTAGGCAGGTGAGCAGGGTGTCCTCAGCTTCCATGAAGCTGTTCTGAACGCCTTCGGTAAGGATATCGCCCCTGGCGACATTGCCTTCGTGGTCTTGCTCGCTGATCGCCCAGAGCGCAGACCAGGAGCCGACGTCGCTCCAACCGGCGTCCAGGGGTACCACCGCGGCGTGTTCGGTGCGCTCCATGAGGGCGTAATCGACGGAGATGCCCGGGCTTTGACAGAACGCGTCGGCGTCGATGCGCAGGAAGGGGTAGAGAGTATCCGTCGCGGCGTCCGTCGATGTCTGTGGCAGGGCCTGACGGCAAGCGTTTAGTACGTCAGGCTCGAAGCGGTCAAGTTCGGCAAGGTAGGTTGAGGCGCGGAACAGGAACATCCCGCTGTTCCAGAGATAACCGCCGTCGTCCACGTAATGCTGAGCGGTGGCCGCGTCCGGCTTTTCTACAAAGCGCCGGACCGCGTACCCGCCTGCCGGCAGTGGTGCGCCTTGCTTGATGTAGCCGTACCCCGTCTCCGCGCTCGTCGGCACTACGCCGAAGGTGACGAGGTGCCCCTCGGCAGCTAGCGCGGCTGCGTCGTCTACAGCTCGATGAAAGGCGGCTGTGTCCTCCATGGCGTGGTCGGCGGGAAGGACGAAAAGTAACGGATCGTCGCCGTTGCGGGTGGCGTGCAGCGCGGCGAGGGCGATGGCCGGGGCCGTGTTGCGTCCCTCGGGCTCGAGAAGCAGCGGGGCACTCTCAAGCCCGCACTGGCGCAGTTGCTCCGCGGCAAGAAAACGGTGCTCCTCGTTGCAGACGAACAACGGCGTGGCGTGCCGCAGTCCCTCCAGGCGTCTCACCGTCTGCTGCAGCATGCTTTCCTCGCCGAGCAGCGGCAGGAACTGCTTGGGATAAAGCTCTCGGGAGGCCGGCCACAGGCGTGTGCCGGAGCCGCCGGCCATGATGACCGGCTGGAGGGTCAGGGAATCCGAAGACGGCATGGTGCTCACAGGAAATAGGCTTGGGTGTAGGGGTGTACGTCCGCTGCCGAGCGCACACGCTCGCGGGGCCACCAGGCCAGCGACTGGTGCTGATCGCGGGGGAGCGCTGTTGGCTCAAGCCCGGCGAGCTGGCAGCGGTGGGCGAGGACTACATAATGGGTTGAGGTCTGCGGGTCGACGGCTGACTCGTCGTAGAAGTGCTCGTAGACGCCGACGAACTCCGCGTCCGCGCGCTCGAGCGACAGGCCGAGCTCGCTCTGCGTCACACGACGGAACGCCTCGTCCAGCGATTCGCCCTTCCGTACCCGCCCGCCGGGCACGAACCACCACCCCTGTGCCGGCGGGTTGGTGCGTTCTCCAAGCAGGTAACGATCCGCGCCGTCGTGGATCAGCAGGTCGATGGAGATCAGCGGCGTCGCAGCGATGACCTGCCGGAAGGTCTCAGCTGGTAGCCACATCGCTCAGCCGCGCGCCTCGTCACGGTGCTGGCGGTACCAGTCGTAGGTCTGCGACAACCCCTCACGCAGCGGGATCTCCGCCTGCCAGCCGAGCCTCTGGAGCCGCGAGACGTCGAGGAGCTTGCGCGGCGCTCCATCCGGCTTGCTGGTGTCGAAGCGCAGCCGCCCCTCGTAGCCGACCACCGCCTGGATGGTCTCGGCCAGCTCGCGGATGGTGAGATCCACGCCGGTGCCGACGTTGAGGTGGCTGCGCTGCGGCTCGGTGTGCGCCTCGTACTCGGCGCGCGGTAACTCCATGACGTGCTGACAGGCGGCGGCGAGGTCGTCGACGTGCAGGAACTCGCGGCGCGGCGAGCCACTGCCCCAAATGGTGACCTCCGGTGCGCCTCGCTCCTTTGCCTCGTCGAAGCGGCGCAGCAGGGCCGGGATGACGTGGCTGTTCTCGGGGTGGAAGTTGTCGCCGGGGCCGTAGAGGTTGGTGGGCATGACGCTGCGGTAGTCGCGCCCATGCTGGCGGTTGTAGCTCTCGCAAAGCTTGATCCCGGCGATCTTCGCCACCGCGTACGGCTCGTTGGTCGGCTCCAGCGGCCCGGTGAGCAGCGCCTCCTCGGCCATCGGCTGCTCGGCCTCGCG
Source organism: Halorhodospira halophila (assembly GCF_016653405.1). NCBI lineage: Bacteria > Pseudomonadati > Pseudomonadota > Gammaproteobacteria > Chromatiales > Ectothiorhodospiraceae > Halorhodospira > Halorhodospira halophila. The sequence continues at coordinate 12,021 of NZ_NHSN01000042.1, read as the reverse complement.
CGGGTAGATGCACGACGAGCCGAGGAAGAGCAGGTGCTGGACGTCGGCCTGGTGCGCGGCGTGGATCACGCTGGTAGCGATGGCCAAGTTGTCGTAGATGAAGTCGGCGGGGTAGGTGTTGTTGGCATGGATGCCACCCACCCGGGCGGCGGCCAGGTAGACAGCGTCGATCTGCGCCTCGCGCAGGAAGGCCTCAACCTGCGCCTGGTCGCGCAGATCCAGATCAGTGCGATCGCGCGTGGTGACCTCGTAGCCGTCCTGGGCCTGCAGCCGGCGGACGAGGGCGGCGCCGACCATCCCCTTGTGGCCGGCGACGAAGATGCGTTGCGGGCGTTCGCTCATCCGATCACTCCCGGCTGATGCGGACGTCGTAGCCGTGGCCCTTGAGCAGGGCGTGGCGCTTGGCCTGGTCGAGGTCCTCGGCGACCATCTCCCGGATCATCGCCTCGAGGCTGATCTCCGGCTCCCAGCCGAGCTCCCGGCGGGCCTTGCTGGGATCGCCGAGCAGGGTCTCCACCTCGGTGGGGCGGAAGTAGCGCGGATCGACCTCGACGATGACATCGCCCACCTCCACCTCCGGGGCGTCGTCGCCGTGGACGGCGGTGACAACGGCGTACTCCTCGGCGCCCTCGCCGTGGAACGCCAGTTCGATGCCAAGCTCCTGGGCGCTTAGGCGGACGAACTCGCGGACTGAGCACTGCTGCCCGGTGGCGATCACGAAGTCATCGGGCTGCTCCTGTTGGAGCATCAGCCACTGCATGCGCACGTAGTCCCGCGCGTGGCCCCAGTCGCGCAGGGCGTCCAGGTTGCCTAGGTAGAGGCGCTCGTCGAGCCCTTGGGCGATATGGGCCAGGCCGCGGGTGATCTTGCGCGTGACGAACGTTTCGCCCCGGCGCGGCGACTCGTGGTTGAAGAGGATGCCGTTGCAGGCGTAGAGGCCGTACGCCTCGCGGTAGTTGACCACGATCCAGTAGGCGTAGAGCTTCGCGGCGGCGTAGGGGCTGCGCGGGTAGAACGGCGTGGCCTCGTTCTGCGGCGTCTCCTGCACCAGGCCGTAGAGCTCCGAGGTCGAGGCCTGGTAGAAGCGGGTCCGCTTCTCCATGCCGAGCAGGCGGATCGCCTCGAGCAGCCTCAACGTGCCCAGGGCGTCGACGTCCGCCGTGTACTCCGGCGCCTCGAAGCTGACCGCCACGTGGCTCTGCGCAGCGAGGTTGTAGACCTCGTCCGGCTGGACCTCCTGGAGGATCCGCGTCAGGTTCGAGGTGTCGGTCAAATCCCCATAGTGCAGGATGAAGCGCTGATCCGGGTCGTGCGGATCCTGGTAGATATGATCGACGCGCTCGGTGTTGAACGACGACGCCCGGCGCTTGATGCCGTGGACCTCGTAGCCTTTGGACAGCAGGAACTCGGCGAGGTAGCTGCCGTCCTGGCCGGTGATGCCGGTGATGAGAGCTGTCTTATGCATGTGCGCCTCTTCCGGTGGCCTGTCAGGAAAGCTCTATGATCGGCACGGGCCTATAGGATTTTCCAAAAACCAAACGCCCAACCATAGCAAGCGCGCGATGCTTCCCTCCGGTGATCGCCCCGTTCGTAACCTCAATTGGATTATTTTTTAGGAGTCTATCAATATCGTGTTCGCCCATCTCGGGTAGAGTTTCATAGTAGCGGCTACTGAAAAGGGGTGGGTCCCCGATATTCCGGATGTACTCATTCGCCCTGGCGTAAGGGTGCACGTTGTGACGGAACTGATACCAAACGCAATACCAGAAGTAATTGTTCCCGCTCCACCAAAAGTCAATGTCTAGGTTGGCCGGATCCGCGAAAGGAGAGGTTGTGTCGCTCTCGACTACAGCCGTGTTGATCTTTTCTTGAACCTGGGGGTCTGCAAGATGGTCAACGATATCGCCGATCATTGAGAGGCGGCCATTGTCAGTGACGAGGTCAAGATGGCGCTTGCGCCAACGCCAATTGAATGATTCGGACGGCTCAAGATGGAGGTTTCGAAAATCGGACTCGGAAAGAATCTTATAACGAACCTGGAAGGGGGTCAGCATATTCAATCTAAGAGCTGCCCTACCAAGGCCGTGTCGCGGCGCGCGATTCGCTAGGAGTGATTGCGTCTTGTCCTTCACCTTTTTGGGGTGGCGGATCTGAGCTGCTTTTCGCAAGCCGCGTCCGGTAGCATCTCCTAACTTGGACTGTGACTTGTAGGTTCTTTCCAGCAGGGTGCCACTGTCGCCCGGGGCGGGAAAAGGGGACGCGTCCACTTTAACTTGCTCAAGCTGCTCAAAGTGGTGACGCGGATGATGTCGCTTCTTATAGCCAAGACGCTTGCGCCCTTTCCTTCTGAATAAACAAATATCAATGTAACGGTATTCCCTCTCAACCGATATGATGTCCTCGGTGTTACGAATGAGCCGGAATCCGTCTTTTTTAAGGTAGCGTTCTATGAGGTCTAGCAGCGGTGGTCTCTGTCCGACGAAGATCCCGATGTCGTCATCGTGGTCATCAGGTAATTGCTGATTCTTCCAAGCACCGAGAAGGGTCTTTCCGTAGAGCCAGTGAATGATGTTGTGCTGGCTAAGGGCGTTTGAAAGGTCCCTAAGATTACGCAACCGAATCTGATCACGCTCGCTGGTAGGCCGTTTACTCCAGTAGACCTGGTTGATCCGAAAATCGTACGAGGTCCAAGGCTCAGGCGGAGTATAAGTGGGTCTGTTCATGTTGTTCCTTTGATAAAAAATGATCCCTACTCGAGCCCGTTGTCAAAAATGTCATCAAATATTTGAAGGGCCTGCTTCTTGGAATAAAAGCCATTTACCACGTTGGGCCAGTAGGGGGCGTCCTCACGTCGCACAATCCTCTTGACCCGTACCGGTACTTCCGAGTATCCAAGAGCTGATAAAACGCAGAGGCGATGTTGGTTCGTATGCGGTTGCCAGCGCCACTCATCATCTTCCCGTAATAAGATGCTAACCGGTGGGTCTCCGCCTGGGGCCGCAGAGCGTTTGTAACCGTTTTCAAGTATGCTGAAAAAGACGCGGTACAGCCGTCTGGACTCTATCTGGACCTTCTCGTCGTTAACGGGGCCCGTCCACGCCCATCCGCCGGTCGTCACATCAAGGTCGTATCCCTCGCGTTTGTTTTCAGTGCGCACGGACCTTGATACTTTTTCCTTCCACTGGTCTAAATTGTGCTCCTGCCAAGGTAGAAGGGCTGCCCATGGTGGTTGTCGGGTAAGGATATCATGATCGGGAAGGCTTAATAGTTCCGCAGCTGAATTCCATGTAGCGCGCCCTAGGCTATTTGCCAGCTCATCTCTCAGGACTGAGTAATTACTGATATTTCTAAATTCTAAGAATCGAGATATCGCGGAGATATAGGGGTGTTGCGAATTGGAGCCGAGAACGCCTCGGGGTAAAGCGCGCCCAGCCCCGAGAGGCAAAGAGACTAAAACATCTCGTGTCAAGTAGTAATCGATTGCGCGTGTTGGGATTTCTATGTTGCGTAAATCAAGGTAATACGGGAGTCGCTGTACATTGAAATGAAATCCATGCCGGTTTGCAATCTTGTTTGCGATGTTTTTGATGTCTGGCGCCATGCTTTATTGGTAAGGTGGGCTGTATTACACGGGTTGGCGGGGGCGCTCGTCAGTAGTTTGAGGTACATCAAAATTAAATCTTTCAATTTGCTCCCTGTGAAGTTCATATATTAATTTAAAGGATTTTGGTGCCTTGCTGAACAGGTCAGTAGTGGTTGCTTCAGCCGGCCTGTAACCGGATTTTGCAGTAATACGTTCAAACGTTTCGGATAGGCCGTGTAATCCGGATTCCTCAGATTCAAGGCGGTGAAGGTCGTCGTGAAGTTTACCGTATCGTATATAGAAGTCTATGATGTCTTTGTTGTTGATTTGGTAGAAGTAATTGTTTGATGCAACCCTGCAAAGGTTTTTCGTTGCCCAGTCCTCGAAGGCGGGTTTTAGGTTTTTGTCCTTGTTCTCCCAAAAGTAAAATGAAACCGCGACATCGAAGGGGTTTCGTATTATCGATACTTTCTTGTATTTATTCCAGATGGTCTCGCCGAGAGCTTGCTTTGCCTCTTCTGCGGGCATATGGCTAAAATACTTTGGGGGTCGGAAGCCTTGCTTCTTATAGAGTGATTTCGCTATGCGAGATAGCGGTAACTGTAGTGTTTCTTTTAGTGTGTGTTTGTAGTTTTGTGGGCCACGGAATCGGTTTTTTTCTCTGATTAACTCGTCTTCGTTTCTGAAGGGTGTAATTATGTCGCTTGCGGCTGCATACCTAGAAAGCGCGATCTCGAAGGAGGTTCCTGCTACTTTCTGTGGTTTTAAAAAAATAAGTTGGTGTTGATGTAATACGATCATAGGAAGAAGGGCTGGTCGTTCATGGGTGAATGTCAGTTTCGGTGAGCCGTGCATTGGGAGGTCTTTTTTAAGAAAACACTCCGACAGACGGGCGTTCGCGTTGGGTAAAACGCTAGAAAGTAATATCCAAATCCCTGAGCGCGCCTTTGTCTGCAATCTGCCCCTTCTCCAGCAGCACCACCTGATCACAGTTGCGCACGGTGCTCAGCCGGTGGGCGATGAGGATGATGGTCTTCTGGTTCTGGAGGGCGTCAATCGCCTCCATCACGGCTTTCTCGGTGACGTTGTCCAGGGCGCTGGTGGCCTCGTCGAAGACCAGGACGCTCGGATCGTGGTAGAGAGCCCGGGCGATGCCGATGCGCTGGCGCTGGCCGCCGGATAGGCGCACGCCGCGCTCGCCGACGACGGTCTCGTACTGCTGCGGCATCTCGTGGACGACGAAGTCGTGGAGCTGCGCCATGCGCGCGCAGCGCTCCACCTGCTCGTGGTCGATGCGCTCCGGGGGCACGCCCAGGGCGATGTTCTCGGCCACCGAGGCGTCGGTGAGGAAGATCTCCTGCGGCACGTACCCCAGCGCCTGCTGCCAGGCGCGCAGGTTGGTGTCCGTCACCGGCTCGCCGTCCACGGTGATCGCGCCTTCGGTGGGTCGAAGCAGCCCGAGGATCACGTCCACCAACGTCGTCTTGCCGGCGCCGGTGCTGCCCACCAGCCCCACCGAGCTGCCCACCGGAATATGCAGATCGATCCCCTGCAGCGCCGGCGCCGGGGCGTTGGGGTAGGTGTAGTGGACGTTCTCCAGCGCCACCTCTCGTTGCGGGACCAGCGGCGCCGGCGGCTGCTTGCGGATCTCGGCCAGCGCCTGGCGGCGGTGCAGGTCGTCGTAGACCGCGTCCACCGCGCCGCCGCCAAAGCGCAGCTTGGCCAGGCCCTGGTAAACGTGCTGCGCGGCGGGGAGCATCCGGTAGCCGGCGAAGGCGTAGAGCCCGAGCACCGGCAACACCTCGCCGAGCCCGCCGCCGGTCGCCCCGCCGTGGGTGGCCATGAGCACCAGGGTTAGGGCGATGATGCCGCCGAAGGCCACCGCCTCGATGAGGAACTTCGGCACCTGGGAGAGCGTCTGGCTGGTGGCCTGGTGCTTGGCGAAGCGGATCGATGGCCCGCGGAAGCGCGACAGGTAGGCGTGCTCGCGGCCGAGCAGCTTGATGTCCTTGATCCCGCCCAGGGCCTCCCCGGCGGCCTGGAAGCGCTCCTGGTTGGCCCGGACCCGGTCGCGGCCGATGCGATCCAGGAAGCCGCGGACGCCCCAGTAGATGAGCGCGTACATACCGCCGAGCACGGCAGCGACGCCGGCCGCCAGCACGGGATCGATGACCACCAGCAGGGTGATGATGGCGATGACCACCACGCCGTAGGCTAGGGCATCGAGCCCCGGCTTGATGACTTGCTGCTGGAGCTGCTGGGTCTCCGTCAGGATGCTCTTGCCCATGTCGCCGCTGTGGCGATTCAGGAAGTAGGCGTAGGGCTGACGCAGGTAGGTCTCCAGCAGCCGTTCGCTGAGGCTGTGCATGCGCATCCACGCCCAGCGGTTCATGGCGTAGATGGTCAGCGAGCGAAACGCGGCCGAGAAGACAATCAGCACGAAGGCGCCGGCGCCGAGGGCCATGAGGAAGGCGTCCACCGACTCGAAGCCGAGGCCGACATAGAGCTGGTTGAGGACGGGGTTGGTCTCTACTACCTCTGGGTTACCGAGCACGCTCAAAAACGGCATCACCGAGGCGACCCCGGCCGTCTCGAGCAGGGCCATGACGACAACCATCCCGAGGACCAAGGCGCCGCGGCGCTTCTCCTGACGGCTGAGCAGGCTGAGGAGTTTCTTGAGCAAAGGGGCTCCTGAACGGCTTTACGGTGAATAACAGGGGCGGGCGTTTGGGCACGCTACCGCCGGGACGGTGACGCCTGGGCAGGCCCGTCTCGCTAGGGGTGTTCAGTTTGTGAACGGCAATTCCATCACACGCGGTGGGGCGGGGCAAGCTCCAAGGCGCTCGCCCGCGCCCGCCCCAAGGCTGATGCACGAATGCCCCTCAATTCAGGGTCATTGACGGCATACCTGGCTCCGAGCCGACTCGACAATCGCCTTGATCCTCAGCGCAGGAGCGCGCTCACACCAGTGATCCGCTCGGCGCGAGGAGACGAGGCGGGTGCGAGCCCCGCCTCCGAAACGGGTGATTGGTTCGGAGGTAACTGCAATGAGTCAACTGGGTGAGATCATCCTCTACGAGTCGGTGCGGATTCCCGCTCAAGAGGTGTTGGTTGAGGCGCCGAAGGTTTTGCCGCCCGAGCGCATCGACCCGGTGCGCGGAGCGCCGCGGGCTGACGGGCTTCACTTGCCGGCTACCCCGCCAATCCTGTTCGATACCGACGAGCGACGAGACCTTCTCAATCCGCTCGTCGTGGCGCAGGAAGCTGGAGTTGTGCATCCAAAGTCCCGCTTCAGAGCGCTTGCGATCCGCAAGGGCGATCTGGAGGCGCCGGAACTGGAGGCGCTACTGCGTTTTTTCTGCGGATCTGTGCAGCCGGCACTGCTGACATCGCGCGTCAGCTGGCGGGAGGCGATCGACTGGCTGCGCTCGGATGCGCACCTGCGCTCGGTGATCCGTCGCAAGCTCTTCGATCTGTCCGGGGATGGTCAGCTGACGGCCAAGCAGGAGCGATTGATTCTCCGGCACACCGTAAGTCGGTCGTCGCTGGAGAAGTACCGCAGTCCTCGAAGCAGCGTCAACACCGCGCAAGCCGCGCGGGAACCTGCTCGAAGCGAAACGACCATGGATGAAGGGTCGGCAGACAGCACGGTCCCTCAGGTGCTCAGCAGCACCCAGGTGGACGCGTCGATCTGGCAGGCTGCTCTGGCGCGGTGGGATGCATTAAGGCTGTGCGAGCAATACGGGTTGCCGACCCTTCAAGAGGTTGTGGACGCGCTGGCACCCGCCCAGGATAAAGCCGGTGAAGGCTTGGCACCGAAGATCGTGCGCACTATGGCTGATCCGCAGTATCCCTGGGATGACGGGCAAAAAGTGGAGAGGCTTGCCGAGCGAGTGCGCCAGCGTCTCGCGGAACACGCATCGGGGATGGAGCATGGTTGACGGCGAAGGCACGCTGCTTCCTGACGCCGTATGCGCGCGGTGGCGGGAGCGCTTGCGTGACCTGGGTGATATCCGGCTGCGGGATGCGATCATGGCCGTGGTGGCGACGCACCTGCCGCCGGTCTGCCAAGCAGCGCTGCGCGATAGCCTGCTGCTCTTCGCGCAGGACCACGGCCCACCCGCCGGCTTTCCCCTTGAGCAGCTGCGCAGCCACGTGAGGGCCTTCGGCCTGCCCGAGGGCTATCCCCAGCGCTACCGGACGCCGTATCCGCTGCATGCGGCCATCACCCGGGTCTTTCCGAATGAGCCGCCAGCGCGGCGGGTGCTGGTGGATTGGTTCCGCACCAGCCCTGGTGACAACGCTCGGATCTACTATCGCCAACTGCTCGCGGTGCGCCGCTGCCTGCAGTTGTGTCAGCCGGCGCTCGCCGACGTGGCCCCGGAGGAGGGGGCGCGGGTCTGTTGGCAGGCGCTGAATGCCATGACGCTTGATGCGAAGCAGCAGGACGATGCCCGGCTGTTTTTCGAGCTTTTGCAGGGCCAGCGGCAGGTCGGGGTCAACCAGGTGTATCAGCCCGCGGGCAAACGCCCGCGCGGGCCGGATCCGGAGGTCCTGCGGGCGCCGTTGCTCGAGCGCGCCGACCGGCAGCGCGGCGCTCCGCCGTCCGGACGCCGGACGGCGGGGCAAGACACGCCCGGGGAAGGGGATTCGGCGCAGCGCACCTTGGCGTCGGCACGCTACCGTCCGCGCCGCGATGCCCGTACCCGTCGCCAGGCCGAGCCGGCAGACCCGGATCACCCGCAAACGTGGGTGCGCGAGCAGCCCTCCGCCCTGACCGAGGCCGATGATCGCTTCGCGCAGCGCCACGGCCCGCGCTTGGCCGCCACGTCCGTGTTGAACACCCCGACGGATCTCCACCGGCTACCGACCGGGCCCGTGGTCCAGGCCCTGTCGGTGCTGGCCAAGGATCCGCTGGACTGGGCTTACGCTTGGCTGCTGTTGACCACCGCTTTGCCGCCGCAGCGCTTAGCCACACTGCAGCGGGCGGGCAGCGCCCCGGAGGATCAGGCGCCGCATGAAAGCGCCGGGCTTTTGGTCTATCGGTTGCTCGATGGACCGGTGGCGGTCGGGACCGGGGCCAACCGCCAGGTGACGTTGCGCCTGCCAGCGGGCATTGCGCAGGCCTTGGCCGATGCGCCGCACCAAGCACCGTTCACGGGCCAACCGGGTCGCATCAACCGCCGCCTGCGCTGTGCCCTCGACGGTACGCCGGGGCTGCTGCCCACGGCAGACCGCCTGCGCGCAACCGCCGAACTATGGATCGAGGCCAACGCCCGTGATGCGGTCGCTGCACGTGCGCTGACGGGGCGCTTCGGGCTGGCGCAGAATGCCCCCGCCGCCTATCGCCGGTTCGCATCCGGCGAGCTGCAGGGATTGTTCGAGGCGGTCACCGACGAATGGGCGCAGGCCGCGGGCCAGCGAGCCGGCGATGACCCCGACCTCGCGCAACGACTCGCGGCGCTGCGTTTTGAGTCGGCGTCGTCCGAGGCGGTGGAGCCGGCACCGACCGGGTCGCGGCGGGCGATCCCGCCGGCCGCCTACGAGCCGTGGCTGCGGCGTCTGCGCCGGGGTGCCGACGGCGTCGGGGCGCATCTACTCCAGCTCCCCCCGAATGATCCGCGCTGCGCGGAGAAGCTGCTGCAGGTCGTTCGTCTGCACGCGGCCTACACGAGCCTGGTTTGGCTGCTGGCCACCGGGGCTCGCCCGATCGGGCCGCGCACCGAGTGGGTCGTCGCCGAGCGCGGTGTGCTCGCCGCAGCGCACCCGGCCGCGTACCTGGCGGACAAATCGAGCGGGGTGTACCGCGAGCGGCGCGTGATCCCGGTCTGCCGTCCGCTGGAGCAGCAGTTGCAGGTCCATGAGCGGGTGCGCAGGATTGTGGCGCAGCTCCTTGAGCGCCGCGGTTTCACGGTGACCGATCAACGCCCCACGGCGCAGCAGGCGCTGCCCGCTGAACTGGTCCGTCTTCGCCGCGATACGCTCGAGTGCCGCCTCTTCACCCAGCCGCGGCTGGAGGCCGCGCTGCGCGAGGCGGGCCTGGAACCGGATCGGCAGGCGCGCAATGCCCCGCGACACACGGTGGCAACGGTGCTGCGTGAGCGTTTGGCCCAGCGGCAGGTCGATGCCGTGCTCGGCCACGCCCGCGCGGGTCTGGGGGTCTGGGCGCCGGGCAGTACCGAGGGTTTTGACGCCGCGGCGGTGTACCGGGCCTTCACGGAGCTGCTCGATGCCGCGGGTGCGACGGTCCATGAGCCCCAAGGGGTTGCCGATGTCCTTTGACCGGACGACGTTGATCGAAACCCTGCAGCCGGAGCGCCGCGCGCTGGGCCTTGAGGATGCGGCGCATTGGGAGCAGGTCGTCGATGCCCTCGCGGCGGCGCTCGATGAGCAGGGGCGCCTGGATGCGCCGGGGCTCAGGGCGTTGGAGCAGGCGACCTTTGATCCGCAGCGCCGATCCAGGCGCCGGCATCGGGCCTGGTTGCGGCGGCTTTTGCAGCGGCTCAATCAGACGGGCCGGATCGAGGCGGTCCTGCCGGTCACCCCGATCCTCGAGCCCCGGCCCTCGATGCTGGCGGTCAGCCCGGAGCAGCTGCGCTGTCAGATCACTGCCGCCGCGCTGGATGCGTACCTGGATCCCTGGCTGCGCCGGCGCACTGATACCGATTCAGCAGACCGGCTCTTTGCCCTGGCCGTGCGTCTGACAACACGGGTCGGAATGGGCGAACGCGTGATGGTCGGTACACTGGCGCGCCTGCGCTGGGCCGATGTCGATCGGGACGGGACGCTGGCGCTGCCCGTCGAGCCGACGGATTTCAGCGGGGCGGTGCACCCTGTCCGGCCGCCGAAGGCGTGCCGCAAGCACCTGCCCCCGCGTCCGCGGGCGGCGGGCGATCGGCTGGTGGCCGCCCCGGTGCTTGTCAGCGCAACGCCGCCTGACGACGCGGCAGCGGTGCGCGCTTATGAGCGCATGCTCCGGCGGTGGCTGCGCGATGCGTTCGCCGCCTTTGCCGCGGATTTCGAGCGTGAGCGCCGGGTCCCCGGCGCCACCGTCCGTGGGTGGCAGCGCTTCGCCCACGCCGGGCGGCTGCTGCCGCTGGCCTACGGCGTGCCGGCGGCCTGGGTCGAGCTGCTCGCCGCGTTTCCGTTGCCGGCGGCGGCGCGCACGGGCACCGGTGCCCGTCTCGACTGGTCCGTGCAGACCGCGCAGCGCGGGCCTGGGGATCGGCTCCTGCGCCCGGCGCCCCACCCCCGTACAGGGGCGGGCGAGGGGGCGGTGGAGCGCCCGCAACCGGGCCCCATCGGCGACGATCCGATGCCCCGGCCGGAGGACTGGCCGCGTCGTGCGCGCAATCTCCTCGATGCCTTCATCGCCCGGATGCGCGCGCTGCAGACGGGGCGCGGGACACTGCCCGCCCGCGCACGGGAGGAAGCGCTGGCCGCGTGCACGGCGCTGCTCGAACGCGCCGATGCGCTCGGCTACCCGGCGAGCATCGTGCAACTGGCGCTCGCCTGGGGGGCCGACAAGTTGCTCCGCGACGGGGTCAAGGTCCAGACCCTCGCCGATTACTACAGCCGGATCGCCTCACCGGAGCTGCTGGGCATGGAGGAGGTGCTGGATCTGCGCGACTGGGACGATGAGACCATCGAGGAGGTCACCGGGTGCGTGGTCGCGGCGCGGCGGTGGAGTCCTCGCAGCGCCGAGCACTTTCGCACCACCTGGTTCGAGCTGCTGCGCTACGGCCAGCAGGCCGGCGGGTGGCTGGCCGAGGCCGAGTTCGCGCTGAGCACAACGCGCGGGGGTGCGGCGCACGCCCCGGCGCGGACGGCGATCGTCACCCCCGCCGAGTTCGAGTACGCCCACGGCGTCCTGGTAAGCCGCGAGCACGATGCGCGTTACGCGCAATGGGCCGCCGCGCTGACGCTCGGCTTCTACGCCGGTGTGCGTGCCTCGGAGGTCTGCGCGCTGACCCTCGGCGATCTCTTTGTCGATGCCACCGAGTGCTGGGTGGAAATCCGAGCCGGCAAGACGCCGGCGGCACGGCGGCGGATCCCGCTCCACGCCCTGGCGCCGCCGGGGCCGGTGGCGCAGATCCAGGGCTGGGCGCAGCGCCGGCGTCAGCAGTTCCCGTGGGAGCGAGCGCAGGACGTTGCGCTATTTGGGCCGGAGGGCAATGCGCGCGGGTACCGCCACCACGGGCTGATCGCTCCACTGCTCGAGGTCCTGCGCCCCGAAGTTCGTCAGCTAATCGCGTAACTTCCCGTTTTGCTTACACCTCGTAAGCGAAAAATGCCACAACAGGCCTTCAGGCGGGCCGTTTCGGGACCTCGATGCCGACGTCTTTGAACAGCTCCAGTTGCTCCGGTGATGGCTTGGTCACGCCCTCGAAGTCGCGGCCACCGATGCGCACGGTGTGGCGCTGGATCTGACGCAGCGT
>NZ_NHSN01000041.1 GCF_016653405.1 Halorhodospira halophila | reverse complement strand
CCTTCACAGCTCCCGTCTCCACCGCTCAGTTCGGCAGCCGACGGTATGGTCATTCGTGGCCAGGGGCCACCCGAGGGTGGGTCAATTTTCTTGGCCAGCCGTGGGTCAGTTTACGGGGCCGCTAACACCTTGAAAGACGACACGGTTCCGCCCCGCCCGCTTGGCCCGGTAGAGGGCCCGATCGGCGCGCTCGATCAGCGCGTCGGCATCGTCATCGGGCTCGATCAACGTGGCCCCGATGCTGACCGAGACTAGCCCGACCTCATCCGTCAGCGGTGAAGCCACCACGCTCTCGCACAGCCGCTCGGCGAGACTGCCCAGCCCCGCAGCATCCGTCTCCGGAGCCAGGATAGCGAACTCCTCGCCACCCCATCGGGCCAAGAGATCTGGCTCGCGCAGCTCGCCGCACAGGCGCTCGACGAGTTTGCGTAGGACTTCATCTCCGACCGCGTGACCGTAGGTGTCGTTCAGCGGCTTGAAATGGTCGATATCGAGCAGGAGCACCCCCGCGGGCGTGCCGTAGCGACGCCGTTGCCCCAACGCCTGCCCCAGGCTGTCCTCAAACGGCGGACGCCGATAGGCGCCGGTCAGGGCATCCCGCTCAGCCTGCTCGGCGAGCGTCTCGCGCTGCGCCTCCTGCGTCAGCTCGTAGGAAAGCCACTGCCCGAGCAGCCGCAGGAACTGGCGCTCGAAGCGGGTCAGCGGCGCGCGGGGTTCGGGACCGTAGATCAGGAGCACCCCGTAGCGCACCGCCCCGGCCCAGAGCGGCACGGCGAAGTAGGCGCCCACGGCGTCATGGCGCTCGTCGCACAGCGGATTCAGCCGCCGTGCGCCGTCTCCGCCGGCAAATCCCACGGGGCCGTCCCTTCGAGCGGTATGAGGCCTCTTGCCCTCCTCCCGTTCAAGCCACGGCTCAACCAGCTGTGGCTCCTCGGCGATCCGGTGAACGCAGCAGGCGGCGCAGAATTCTTTGACTATCCCGGTCGGGACCGCGTCGCACTCCGGATAGGCGGCACGAATGGTACACGTACCCTCTCCGAGGCGGCTGAGACGCGCACAAGGCAGGCCCATGACCTCGGTGCTCAGCCGCAGCACCTCAGAGAGCTTCTCATCCAGCGTCTGGTAAGGACTACCCGTAATCGACTGGAAGCTTCCAAGCCAGTGCTCTCGCTGGCGAAGCTCCTGCTCGGTGCGTTTGAGCCGTTCGATCTCCACGTGGGTGCCCATCAGCCGACGCGGCCGGCCATCCGGATGGCGCTCCACGATCTGGCCGCGAGCCTGCACCCAGAGCCAACCACCATTAGAGCGGCGGTAGCGGAACACGGTCGTGAAGGGCTCGCCCCGATTAAACTTCGCCCAGACAACGCACTCGGCCTTGAGCAGGTCGTCCGGATGCACCTGCGCCTGCCAATCCGCAAAGCCCAGTGTGCGCCCATCGGCCGGGTCGTGGCCGAGCATGCGCCAGCAGGCCTCGTCCCAGTAGATGGCATCACGTTCCAGATCCCACTCCCAAACACCGAAGGAGGCCGCCTCCTGTGCCATGCGGTAGCGTTCGCGCTCAGCCGCCTGCTCGGTGAGATCCATACAGATGCTGATCAGCCCGACAATCTCTTGGCCCTCATCGAGGATCGGGACCACGCTCAGCAAAGCCGGGAACACCCTACCGGTACGATGTATGGGTCGAATCTCCTCGGTAAACTCCTGACATTCGAGGCGAACTCGCTCGAGGACTTGAGCTGGCGGGTTCTGTTCGTCCGGCGAGGCGAGCATTCCCACGTTCTGCCCAATGAGCTCAGCGCGCGGGTAACCGAACAGCACCTCCGCGCCCTGGCTCGCCTCCTCGATCACGCCGTTGGTGTCCGTGCGGATGAGGCTGATAGAACGCGCGTGCTGGAAGATGGCCTCGTGCTGGCGTTGGCGCTCGCGCAGCACCTGCAGGGTTTCTTGGTATTCCGTGACGTCCTGGATGGTGCCCTGGATCACCCAGCGACCCTGCTCGTCGCGCCACTGCTGCGCCACTTCACGCACCCAGAGCACGCGTCCGTCCGGGCGCCGAATCCGGTACGTTCCCTCGCACGCGGAGCGATCCGAATCGGCCTGGAACTGGAACTCCGCCACCTGGTGGCGATCTTCGTAGGGAATTCGCTCCAACAGGTCAGCCACTTTTGGCTCAGGTCCACGCGGATCGAATCCCAAGAGTTCGTAGGTCATTGGAGACCACTCCACCGCCCCGGAATCCGGGTAGGTGCGCCAGTGCCCGATCTGGGCGATGCGCTCCGTCTCTGCGAGACGCTCGTTGGCCTCAGCCAGCGCCTGCTCGCGTTCGACCCGCTCGGTGATGTCGTTGATGTAGCCCCGGATCGCGATCCAGCGGCCTTGCTCGTCGAAGTCGATCACCGAGGACTCGTAGATCCAGCGCCATGAACCGTCAGCGGCCTGCAGGCGATAGGGGGAGGGCTCAATGGGCTGAGTCGATCTCGCCGCGCACCGGTGAGCCGCAGCGCGCTCATCGGCGGCGATCCGCTCGCGGTCCTGCGCGTCGATGAGCGCACCATAGGCGGTGCCTACCAACTCCTCCGGGCGATAGCCGAGGACCTCGGTCACGTTGGGCGAGATGTAGCGGACGGGCCAGCGCCCCGGCTCCGGCTCCCAGACGAAGGCGACGGTTGGGCCACCGAGGAAGAGGTTGCGCTCTTGTTCCAGCTCCCGGCTGGCAAGGCGCAACTCCAGCTCGTCGGTGACCATCTGCGCCAGGTCCTGAAGGGAAGTCAGGTCCGCGCCAGAGAACTCGCGCGGGCGCTGATCCTGCACGCAGAGCACGCCGACGGCGAAGCCGTCCGGCGAGACAATCGGCACGCCCGCGTAGGCACGCACATACGGTGGTCCGGTGACGAGCGGGTTGTCGTGGAAGCGCGCGTCCTGATGCGTGTCATCCACCACCAACGGCTCGGCGTGGTAGACGACATGGCCGCAGAAAGAGATCTGCCGTGACGTCTGACAGTCATCAATGCCGCGCGAAGATTTGAACCACTGCCTATCCCGATCCACGAACGTCACCGTGGCAATCGGTGCGGCGTAGATGTGGCAGACCATCCGGATGATTCGCTCGTAGGCGTCCTCGCGCTCGGTGTCGAGGATCGCGTAGCGCTCTAGGGCGGCCTGGCGCGCGGTCTCGTCCGACGGAATCAGGGCTGAGTACATAGACCGAATACCCGGTTCACGTTCCAGGGATGGACTGACGACGTCCAGCGCTCTGTGCGAGTGCGGCATAGTGCTCGTCCGCCCTGCGAACGGACTCCAGGTAGAACCGGTTGAGCTGCCTCGCAGGCATGGAAAACTCATCGAGGCGCGACCAGTCCGCCTGCTCCTGCGCGATCGCCGCGGCGAGTATACAACCGTAGGGCCCTGCGCGATGGATCAAGGCCTCGCGGATCTCCGCCTCGAGGGGCAGCTGATCGCAGATCTCGTCCATGGCCAGGTCGAGGACTGCATCAAGGCCCGAGAACAGACCGATGGTGAACGCAACGTCCGAATTCGACCCCCCATAGTGGTGGCGGGTCAGCTCCCTGCAAACGTGCGCGCGGATCAGTAGGGAGCGGATCTGCTCGGCGGGCTGCCCCTCAACCGATGCCAGCGCGAGCAGCAGGGCCCAGTGAGAAAGCTCGCGCTGCCCCAGATAGAGGACGGCGGTGCGAATACTGTCGATATCACGGGCCGCAAAGACCGGGGAGCGGAGATAGCGCAACAGCTTGTAGCTCAAAGACAGATCATGGTTGATCAGGCGCTCAGCGCGGGCGATGTCGAACTCGGAATTGTAGAGTTCCGCGAGCAGTTCGAGGATGGCCACCCGGTCCGTGCTCAACGACTGCCCCCTCAGCGTGGCAGGCCGTGAGAGGAAGAAGCCCTGGAAGTAGCTGAACCCCGCCTTGCGACACAGCTCGAGCATCTGGTGGGTCTCGACCTTCTCCGCGAGCAGCTCCGGACCCCCGTGGCGCTTAAGCCATCGAGCGTGGCGCGCTACCTCCTGGTAAGACATATTGAGGACATCGACCTTGATCACACTCACGTAAGGGATCAGCCAGTGGCGCTCATCCTGGCCGAGGATGTAGTCATCCAGGGCAAGGCGGTACCCCCTGCTGGCGAGCCGCCGCAGGGCGAGGAGCAGCTCCTTGTCCGGCTCGATGTGCTCAAGCAGCTCAAGGACGACCTCATCCGGGTGGAAGGGGATGAGATCCTCGACGAAAAAACGCCGCGTCAGGTTGATATAGGCGGGATGGTTACCGGTGAGCTGCGCAAGGCTCAGGGAGTGGAGGGCGTGCTCGATCACACTCGCTGAGGCCGCATCACCGTCGTCGAAGGCAGCATGCTCGGCATCGCCCTGGCGGTAGAGCAGCTCATAGCCGCAGACCTCGAGGTCGCGGTTGTAGATTGGCTGCCGCGCCACACGGATCTGCCCCGGAACTTCCGCTTCCGGTTCGCCACTCATATCTCGCCCTTCTTGCTCAGCGCTGGTCCCTGCACCGCTTCCCGGTCTCTAGACATTTCGAAAGCATAGTGCCACCTCAGCATGCCTTCGGAGAACTCGGGCTCGAGAACTCCTTGGTCGCTTTGCCGCTCTGCCCGACAGCATCAGAGGCGGGACAGTCTGGTGTGATGCGCGACATACACCACCAGGCGCTTGAGCTCCGAGCGATCCAGCGGCTTGCCCAAGTACGCATCGAAGAGCGCGCCGTCGAGCAGGTCAGATACCTCGGTGCGGCCGTAAGCCGTGTACAGGGCGATCGGGACCCCCGGAGATCCTTTGGTTTGCTCTTGGGCGCGGATGCGCTCCGCCACCTGCTCCCCGTACAGATCCGGCAGGGCCCGATCGAGCACCAGCAGATCGAATGCCTCTTCACCCCAAGCAGCCAGAGCGTCGATGGCGTTCTCGGCCGTGGTCACCGAGCAGCCGAGTTGCTCCAGCATGATCCGGGCGAGCATCACGTTCGCCGGCTCATCATCCGCGACCAGCACCCGGAGCGAGCGCTCCGGTGCATCGACCGCCTGCGACGCCTCAAGGGCATCAGGATCCCCGCCCGCGTTAGCCTCGGCGCTCTTATCCGGCGCAGCCAGCTGAGGCAAAGGCACCGTCACGCTGAACGTGGTGCCGACGCCCGGCTCACTGTCCAAGTTGAGTTCGCCGCCAAGGAGTTTCAGCAGTTCCCGCACGATGGCCAGCCCCAGCCCGTGCCCCCGCTGTGCGCCAGCGTAGCCCCCACGGTCAAAGGCCGAGAAGATCTGTTCCTGGTCCGCCGGCGAGATCCCCGTGCCGGTATCGCGCACCCGGAACGTGATCCACCCGTCCTCCTGCGGCACGGCCTCGAGGTCCACTCGCCCCTCATCCGTGTACTTCACGGCGTTGCTGAGCAGATTCGAGAGCAGCTGCGCGAGCCGGGTGGCGTCCCCCTCGACCCATTGCGGGAGCTGCGGATCAATACGGCAGGCGAGGGCGAACCCCCGCTCCTCGGCGAGGTGGCGATGCTCGGCGCACTGGCCCTCGATCACCGCGTGCAGATCGAACGGGGCCGGACTCAAGGTCAGCCGGCCGGCCTGCAGGCGGCTGAGGTCGAGCAGCGAGTCGATGAGCGCGAGCAGCCGCTGCGCGCCCTGGCGGCAGTGCCTCATGTACTCGGCGCGCTGCGATTCGGGCAGGCCCGGCTCCTCGAGCAGTTCGAGGAAGCCCATCAGCGCATTGAGCGGCGTGCGCAGGTCGTGGCTGACGGCGTTGAGGAAGGTGGTCTTGGCTTCCACCGCTTCGGCGAGCTCGCGCTCGGCACGCTTTTGGTCGCTGACGTCGAGGCTCACGCCGACCGCGGCTACCACCTCGCCGCGATAATCGGTAACCGGATGGATCGTCAGCAACGCCGGGAAGGTGTTGCCGTCCCGGCGGATCAGCTCCGTTTCTCGGCGTAGCGGCTCGCGCTCCCGGACCAGCCGTGTCACATGCGCGTGGTCTACCTCCGGGTCGGTCACCAACTGGCTGGCGTGCCTGCCGATGAGCTCCTCGCGGGCGTAACCGAACAGCTCCTCAGCGCCGGTGCTGGCCTCCAGGATTACTGATTCCAGGTCGGTCTTGACGATGCTGACAGAACGGGCCGCCTCGAAGATCGCCTCCAGTTCGCGCTGCCGCGCCTGGAGCTGCTCGCGCAGCTGCTGCTCGGCCTGCTCGGCGCGGCGGCGCTCGGTGATGTCCACACCCACCGCCTGAAAGTGGCTCTGGGCCCCGCGCTGGTCGAAGAAGGCCCGGATCGTCCACAGCTCCCAGCACACTCCCCCGTCATCGTTGGGTAGGCAGGTCTCAAAGCGGCCCACCGGCTCCTGTGGGATGTAGCTCGCCAAGTGTGTCTCCGCACGCTCGCGTTCCTCAGCGGGGAGAAAGTCCAGCCAGCGCCGCCCAATCAGCGCTTCTGGCTCCGCACCCAGATAATCCGCCTTGGCTCGATTGGCGTAGGTGATCGTGCTGTCGGGTAGGTAGCGCTCGATCATCAACGGCTGGTTCTCGACCAGGTCCCGGTAATGGGCCTCGCGCTCGGCAAGTTCGCGCCGGATCCGGCGCTGCTCGGTCACGTCCTGCGTCGTGCCGCGCAAAATACGCGGGTTCCCGTCGGCGTCGAACTCGGCATAGCCGAGTTCTTGCAGGATCCGCTCACCGCCATCCGCTCGCACGATGCGGTGCTCAATGTCGTAAGGCTCTCCCGTGGAAAGAGCCCGCTCGATGGCCTCCTGAAGGGCTGGGTGCTCCTCGGCGGGAATGCAGGCCCAAAACGTGTCCATGTCCAAGGGAGTGTCCGCCTTCTCCAGTCCGAAGAAGTTGTAGATCTCGTCCGACCAGTCCACCGAGCCGGAGGGGATGTCATAGACCCAGTGCCCCAGCCCGGCGATCCGCTTGGCCTCGGCGAGTTCCTGCTCGCGCCGGCGCAGCGCCTGCTCCGTCGCCTTAAGCTGTTGGATGTCGACGTACGTCCCCATCAGGCGCTGCGGGCGCCCGTCCGAGGCGCACTGCACGGTCTGGCCCCGCCCCTGCACCCAGAGCCAGCCGCCATCGGCGCAGCGCAGGCGGAACTCAAGAGAGATCGGCTCGCCCTGCTCGATCAACCGCCATAGCGTGGGCTCAAGCTGAGCCCGATCTTCCGGATGCACCGAACTGCGCAAATCGCCGAAATTTAGGGGGCACCCGTCTGCCGGGTCGTGCCCAAGCATGCGCCAGCAGGCCGCGTCCCAGTGGATGGTGTCGTTCTGCAGATCCCAGTCCCAGACGCCGAAACCCGCCGCCTCCTGTGCCAGGCGATATCGCTCCCGCTCGGCCGTCTGCTCACTCAGGTCCATCGCGGCACTGATCACGCCGGTGAGCTCGCCGGTGTCGTCAAGGATGGGCACCAGGCTCAGCAGGACCGGGAATACCGACCCGGAGCGGTGTACACGTTGGACCTCTTCGGTGATCTCCCGTCGCTCGTGGCGCAAGCGCTCCAGGAGCCGGCCCGGCACATGCCGCTCCTCCGGCGGATAGAACAGCCGCACACTCTCGCCGATGAGCTCATCACGCGTGTACCCGTGCAGCTCCTCGGCGCCCCGGCTGGCCTCCTCGATCACACCCGCCGCGTCCGTCTGGATCAGGGCGATCGAACTCGACCGGTGGAAGATGGCCTCGAGCTGGCGCTGGTGCTGACGCAGGGCCTGCAGCGTCTTCTGATAGTCGGTCACGTCTTGGACCGTGCCCTGGATAACTCGGCGGCCCTGGCCATCCCACCACTGCTTCGCGACCTCGCGCACCCATAGGAGGCGTCCATCCGGATGCCGAAACCGGTAAGATCCCTCGCAGGCGGTCCGCCCCGGATCGTCCAGAAGCTGGAACTCCGCCATTTGATGGCGATCCTCCTGCGGGACGCGCTTGAGCAGTTCGGCAAGGCTCGGCTCCTCCTCACGAGAGAAGCCACCGAGCTCGTAGATCATTGGAGACCAGATCAGCTCCCCGGATTCCGGATAGGCGAGCCAGCTCCCCATCCGGGCAATGCGCTCGGCCTGCTCAAGGCGCTCGTTGGTCGCACCCAGGGCCTGCTCGCTACGCTCTCGGGACCTTTCCGCTAGGTACCGGTCCGTAATATCCAGATGATTGAGCACGGCGCCGCGGATCCGTCCCTGCTCGATCAGGGGGGTACCCTGCATGAGGAACCAGCGTTCCCGATCTGGGGCATGGCAGGGATATTCATGCTCAAACGAGCTTGTCTTGCCGGCCAGCAGCTGCATGATGCCGTCGTAGGCCTGGGCTGCGTTGGGCTCGCGGGCCTCCATAGCGCCTTTCAGAACCCCCAGGTAGTCCCCCCCGACCTCCAGGCTGGGTCCAGCGCCTGCGTTCTCCCTTGCGAAATCCCGCCACGCCGCGTTCACGAACGCGATCTGTCCCTTGGTATCAATCACGGCAATGTGGGAGTTGAGAGCGTCGAGACTGGCACGAGCGAGGTCGAGTGCACCGATGCTTGACGAGAGCTCGGCGCTCTGCGTATCCGAATGGCTAGACCCGGAAGGCATCGCTTGGTGTACCCCCGAGATTGCGGCGTACTAGGTTCCTGTTAGTGAGGATCATTGTGAAGGCCGAAGTCTCGACCAGTTGACTTATGGCTCGGGTGAGCGGTCGGTCATGTGCTGCATGGTAAGAGAGAGCAAAAATAGCAGACACACTCCTCCTTGAGCGCTTTGGAAGGACCAGCAACGACGGGAGTCGAGCCATCTGATCCGGTTATCACTGCAGCCCCGTGGCTCGCCGATCACAAAAAGCGCAGGGTGGTGGCTCAACCACTGACATGGCCTAGTCATACATAGGCTGGGGCTTTTATCAAGGACGCACGACGCCGCAGGTCGAGTTCCAGCAAGAGCGCGGTAGTGCGGCCGGAAACTTGAAGATTCATATAGATGACACCGCGATCCGCCCAGGTGGACAACCAGTGGTTCAGTCGTAGAAGGGGTGAGAGCAGCGCCGGCGCCCGGCGGCGCGGATAAGGCCGTGCCTCCCCCTCAGGGAGCGGGCCGCTCGCCGCGCTCGAGTAGCTCGGTGAGCTGGTCCGCTCGCATGGGGCGCCCGAGCCCGAAACCCTGGCCGCGCTCGCATCCGAGCCCTCGGACAAAGGCGCGCTGCGCGTCTGTCTCGATCCCCTCCGCCACCACCGGCATACCCAACCCGCGGGCGAGGCTCACGATCCCACGAACCAGGGCCTCGGACTTGGCGGAGTTGCCGATGTCGCCGATGAAGGCGCGATCGATCTTGAGCGTGGTCAACGGCAGGGCCTGGAGATAGGCCAGGGCGCTGTAGCCGGTGCCGAAATCATCCAGTGCCAGCTGGACGCCCATCGCCGAGAGCTCCCGGAAGACCGCCTGGGTATCCGCGTCGAGGTCAAGAAGCAGCGTCTCGGTGATCTCCAGCTCCAGGGCGCCCTGCGGCAGCCCGGTGTCGTCGAGGATCCGGGATACCAAGCCGACCAGGTCGCTGGCGTGCACCTGCCGCGCCGAAAGGTTGACCGCCACCTGCATCGGATACCCCTGCTCCAGCCAGGCCCGAGCCTGGCGTGCCGCCGCCTCCAGCGTCCACTCACCAACCCGGTTGATCAGCCCCGATGCCTCGAGGATCGGTACGAAGACTCCTGGCGAGACCGGGCCGCGCTCCGGGTGATCCCAGCGCAGGAGGGCCTCGGCGCCGACGATGCGCCCCGAGGCAAGATCGACCTGCGGCTGGTAGGCCAAGTAGAGCTCCCCGTCGTCCACCGCCCGCTGGAGATCGGCGCGGAGCGCGAGCTGCTCCCGGAGCCGTGCGCCAGCCTGCGCATCGGCGAGCCTGATACTGGAGGTGCCGTTCGCGAGGGCGTTGGCCGCGGCTGCCTCGGCCTGCCCGAGGAGCGCGTCAGCCTCCTGACCGTCGCTGGGAAAGAGTGCCGCCCCGGCACACGCCGAGGCGAGCGGGGCTTGGTCGCGCTGGGTAGCCAACTCGCGGTTGACCCCCTCGAGTAGCTTGCGGAGGAGGTCCGTGAACTGCTGCTCCGCGTCCGAGGGCCGCTCAAGGACGGCGATGATGCGCCCGCGAGCGGCAACGCCAAGGAAGTGGGACTGGCCAGCGAGCTGCTTGCGCAGGCCAAAGGTTAGGGCCTCGAGCAGCGCATCGCCGGGCTCTTCGCCCATGCCCTGGGTGATGGAAGCGAAGTCGCGGATCTCGACGGCCGCCACGGCGAGTTCCTGGTCGAGCCGCTCGGCGCGGTGCAGCGCATCTTCGAGTAGCTGCAGTGTGTACTTGCGGTTGGGTAGCCCCGTGCGGGGATTAAAGTTCGCGTGGTAGTGAAGTCGCTCGGCCTCGAGGCGGCGAAGCTCGGTGACCTCCCGCTGTACCGCGACCAGGTAGCGGGCCTCGCTGTCCGGGGTAGTGACGGGGGCGATGTTCCACCACGCCCGGTAGCGGGAGCCGTCCTTGCGGTAGTTCCAGGCCTCCCCTTCGAACCAGCCGTGGTCGCGCAGGTCCGCCTTGAGTCGGTCCAGTACCTCGCGCTCCGTGTCCGGCCCCTGCAGCACGCGCGGCGTCTGCCCCACGATCTCGTCCGGGGTGTAGCCGGTGATGCGCGTGAAGGCCTCGTTGACGTAGATGATCTGCGGCCCTGGCGGCTCGAGTTCTGCGGTGGTGATGACGATCGACTCGCCTGCCTGGCTGATCGCCGCCTCCAGCAGGCTTTGGCCGTCCCGCGCTGTCAGCAAGTCAGTGAGCGCCCGGAGCCCCTCTACGGCGCCGTCCGTTTGGGCCATGATCATCGTAGGTCAGACTCCCTGTCAGCGCCTCGATATGGCCGAGGGTAGATGATCCGGTCCCTTGATCGCCAGCGCCGCTGGTTAGGGGGCGGCCCATGTTTCGGTCGAAGTTGTGTTCTACCGCTTCCAATGGGATATCGTTATCGACGCGGACCAGATTCACGCCACAACGGCTTATGTCACCTCGCGCATTCTGTTACGCCGTAACGGCCCAGCGGGCCGCCACCTCGCGATGGGTCATTGCCGCTACCCGGTCCGGTGGCCGGGGGTCACCCAACCGTGCAGTGCAGATCAGCGCTCAGGCGTTCGGTATCATCAATAGGGGGATCATATTCCTCCTGGGCTCATCAAACGATAGCCCTATATTGTTGATACCCGACGGCGCAGAAACCGGCAGGGGTCATTTAACGGTCCTTTTATGATGCCAGGAGGCCGCTCGTGCGCACGTTCGCCTATTGCCGCGTGAGCACCGTCGAGCAAAACCCTGAGAATCAGATAGGGGCTATCCGCCAAGCGGGCTACGAGGTCCAGGATCACCGGGTAGTCGTCGAGCACGTCAGCGGCAGTGTAAAAGCCCGCAAGCGGCCAGAGTTCCGTCGGCTGATCGACGACAAGCTAGAGCCCGGAGACCGCCTCATCGTGCTCAAGCTAGACCGCCTTGGCCGCGACGCCATCGATGTACAGCAGACCATTGAGGCCCTGCATGCGCGCCAGCTATCCGTGGTCTCACTCGACCTCCCGACCCCGGATCTAACCAGCGCAAACGGCAAGCTTATCTTGCAGATGTTCGCTGCCTTCGCGGAGTTCGAGCGCAATAGGATCCGAGAGCGCACGGCCGAGGGACTCGAGCGGGCTCGGCGAGAGGGCCGACGCCCAGGGCGACCGCGGGCTACAGACACGACCGCCGCCGTCCAAAGACTCAAGCTGCGTGGATACTCGCAACGCCAGGTAGCGCGCGAACTCGGCAAGGGACTAGCAACCGTTAAGCGGCACTGGCACGTCTAACCGCCCAGCTCTTCCCGCTCAGCGGCGATCGCCTCCGCCGGCTGTGCCCAGATACCTGCGCACCGTGTTCCGGGACACCCCACAGCTCTCGGGCGGTGGCGCGGATCGACAGTCCTCGGCCTTCGTCGTAGAGCGTTTTGTTCTTGTGAATCATAACCCACTCCTTCACACCTCCCGTTTCCGCCGCTCAGCGCGGCGGCCGACGGTATGGCCATTCGTGGCCAAGGGCCACCCGAGGGTGGGTCAATTTTCTTGGCCAGCTGTGGGTCTGTTGACGGGGCCGCTGACAAGATGCGCCCGCAGGGTGGGCAACGGGTATCGACGCCATGCTGAGACCGTGGTCTACGGCCGGTAAAAATATTGGCCACGTTGGCCAGAGCGTACAGAGAGGAGATGAACTAATAGCCCCAGTGCTCATGAGCCAGGGGAGCAGCGTTGAGCTCGTCCCTGCGCAGACGCCAGTCCGGCATAAATGTGTCCATGAGCTCGCGGAACCTATCGGTGTGGCGGCGCTCAAGCAGATGAACCAGCTCGTGAACGAGGATGTACTCGACACAGGCTCTGGGCTTTTTCGCCAGCTCTAGATTCACCCAGATGCGGCCAGCATCGGTGTTACAACTCCCCCATTTGGTTTTCATTTTCCTGATGCCCCAAGTGGGCGGCTCGATACCCAAGCGCGGCGCCCATTGCTCGACGAGCGGCCCCACCTCTGCCCGAAGTTGTCGGCGATACCAGCGGTAGATGACCTGCTCGCGGTGCTCGCGCGTCGTCTCCGGCCGAACGCAGAGCTCGATGACCCTGTTGCCGCGCACCCGAACGCTAGCGTTCCCGCCGCCCTCGACCACATCCAAGTTATAGCGCTTGCCGCGAAAGTAGTGGCTCTCGCCGGTGACGAACTGGCGCTGGCTCTGACGGGCCTGCTTCACAAAGCCCTTCTGCTGGCGCTGTATCCAGCGTAAACGCGCGACGACAGCCAGGCGGATGGCCTCATCGTCCATCCGCTCGGGGGCGGCCACCCGGACATAACCATCCGGCGGGTATACACCCACGTGCAAATTTTTGATCGGCTTGCGATCAACGTCGACGGCGATTCCTCGGATCTCGATGCGGCGCCGCTCAGTAGTCATTTTGCGCTTTGACCAGCTCCAGGACTGCGTCTACGTCAAAACCTGCGTTCGCGCTGTCGTGGCCCTTTAGCACTGACTCGATCGCATTCCGCACCCTACGCTCCTTGAAGGGATTACCACGCCAGTCGGCTCTTTTGACTTGGCGGATCTCCGAGTCCAGCGTAACGGCCAATTCGGCGTCCTGCCCGAGGTTATCATAAAGGGACTTACGGGCCGGGCTGTCGATGCCGGGAGGATAATCGGTCGTGCCCTGTCCCTGAGTTACGTCGCGAGCAAGTTGCACCACCTGCTGAAGGTACTCTTGGTACTGCAGCGCATCCTGGCGACGCTTCTCGATCAGCGCATCCAGCAGCTCAGACATTCGATCGTAGTACTTCGGATTGACATCCCGTTCGTCGATGATCAAGCGGCGGACGTTGTTCTCGATCGTCTCTGCCATCGCCTCCTGATCTCCCTTCACCGAGTCAGGCAGCGACTCCGTGGCTTCCTCGCCCCGCTCGACAATCAGCTCAACCAAGGTCTTGTCGTCAAACGCAGCCAGCGTCCGGCTCTCATCGGCACGTATGTAGGTATCGAGCAGGTGACGCATGGCCGGCTCGTACACCTTCATATCGACGTAGTCGCCACTGGCCAGCTTGACCTCCTCACGAACCTTCTCTGCGTACTCCACCTCGTGTCTGACTGTCTCGGCCTCTGCGGCGCTGTAGCCGGCGGCCTGCATCTCATTAGCCAGGTTGGCGTAGGCGCGCAGCAAAGCCCCTACCTGCTTGTAGAGTGCGACCCGCTTGGGCTCATTGTCCTTGATTATGGCGGGGTCATTGCTTGAGCCCACAAAGTACCGGCGGTACGCGGCACTGTCGCCGGGCGGCTCAACCGCCTCACATAGCGCTTTAACCGCCTCGCGGGCCTCTTCAAGTCGTTCCTGCGCTTTGCTCAATCGCTCCTGCAGCAGTCCCTCAACGTCACCAGCCTCGAAGGCGTCGAAAGCCCCGCCAGTATAGTCCTGGATGGACTGCTCCAATGAGCGGAACAGGTCCTTGTAGTCGATAACGTAGCCGACTTCTTTATCCTCGGTGTGCAACCGGTTGACCCGGCAGATAGCCTGAAACAGGCCGTGGTCGCGCATCTGCTTGTCGATATACAGGTAAGTGGCCGGGGGTGCGTCAAAGCCGGTGAGCAGCTTGTCGACGACGATCAGAAGCCGCATCTGGGCTGGCTGATGGATGAAACGCTGCTTGACCTGCTCCTCGAAGGTCTCGACTTTGTTGATCGCCGTCTCCGCAGGCTCGTCGAAATGCTCGGCGAGCATCTGCCGGTACACCTCGTACTGGTGGAGTTTTTCGGTCTCCCCCTCCCCGGTGACTTCATTCTTGATGGAGGCCGTGGAGGGCACGTACGAGGTGACCACTGCGCAGTGCCCCTTGAGTTCGGTCTTCTGGAACATCTCGTAGAGCCGGCATGCTGCATAAATACTACCGGCGACCAACATGGCGTTGCCGCGCCGGCTCATGAGCCGGTCGCGGGTCTCCATATCCCAGAGGATGTCTGCAACGATCTTCTGGAGCCGGTCCTGCGAACTCAGCACCTTCTGCAATGAGCCCCAGCGCTGCTTGAGCTGGGCGCGCGCGTAGTCGGTGAGCCCCTGGGTCTTGACCTCGAACCACTCGTCGATCTTCTTCTGGTTCGTGATCTGCTGATCGATGTCCCGGGCCTCATAACTGAGATCGAGTACAACCCCATCGCGCACCGCCTGGTCGTACTTGTAGGTGTGGATGTAAGGCCCGAACGTCTCGATGCTCTTCGGCTTGTCCTTCTTGAGCAGCGGCGTACCCGTGAAGCCAATCAGCATCGCCCCCGGCACAATCTGCTTCATGGCCGCGTGCAGCTTGCCCGACTGCGTGCGGTGGCACTCGTCGACGAAGACGAAAACCTCTCCCCGGACCTTGAACCCCTTGGGCAATTGACTCTCGACATCCTGGATGAAGGCGTCGACGTCCCCCTCCTCCGAAGTGCCGAACTTGTGCACCAGCGATCCGATGAGCCAAGGCTCACTGCGCCCGAGGACGTCGATGAGATCCTCGCCGCTTCGGGTTCGATGGATGTGCTCACTGACCCCTTTGAATACCGCCTCGATCTGTTCGTCGAGCTCCTTGCGGTCTGTGACCACCAGCACGCGCGCGTTGGTCACATGCTCGCGAATCCACTTCGCGAGCCAGACCATGGTCAGCGATTTGCCACTGCCCTGCGTATGCCAGATCACGCCTCCTTCGCGCCGGCGCACGTAATCCTGAGCAGCGCGCACCCCGAAGTACTGATTGTGACGGCAGGTCTTCTTGGTGCCGGCGTCGAAGACGATGAAGTCGTGGACGATCTCCAGCAGCCTATCCTTGCGACAGAGTTGCTCAAGGCCAGCCAGCAGCGGATCCTCGATGGGCGTCTCCTCCTGCCACTGGAGCCAGTACTTCTCGGGGGTATCGATCACCCCGTAGTACAGTCCTTCGGTGGCGTTACCGGCCATCAGAAGCTGTACCGGGGCGAAGAATGACCGAATGACATCGGCGTCTTGGTTGAGCAGGTTCTGTCGGATGCCCTCGGCCGCGGCGACCGTGGCGCGCTTGAGTTCCAGCACGCCGAAGGCGACGCCGTTGACGTAAAGCACCACGTCAGGCCGCTTCGTCTGCTTGCCGATTACCGTGACCTCTTCGGCAACCGCGAAATCGTTGTTCTCAGGATGCGCCCAATCGACCAACCAAACTGTCTCGTTCTGCTCTTCAACCGAACGCTTGGCCTTGACGCCATAACGCAATCGTTCATAAACAGCACGATTCGCCTCGTAGAGGGTTTTGCTGCCGGATAACGCCGCAGCCTGGTCAAGCTCTCGAAGCGCCCGATCGATGATCCGATCATCATGTCCTCGCCGATGCAGCCAATCGGCCAGCAACCCCGGTTCGATAGGCCGGTTGCCCTCGCGCTCCGTCCAGTCGCCAAGGTAGCGGTAACCGAGGGTATCCAGGAAAAACTGCAGAACCTGCTGCTGCGTAAGGCGCTCGAGTTGGCCGACATCACTCATTCCTTGAACTCCCAACCTGGGGCACCCCGCACTTAATTATTGGCGTCGCAAATAAAAATTTTTTCCAATCTTAGCATGTGCACCCTACCCATAACTAAGTCAGTGTTTATCGACACGCTCACCAGAAAGCGTCCAAGTCTCAAAGGCAAGCTCCATAAGAACACGCTGACGTATCTCGATGCTTTCCCGGCTCCAAGACTCAAAAAAATAGCCGATTTTCTCACGAACACGGTTGAGGCCGGTGTTTTTGCCTATCTGGTACTTCGGGTCTAGCATGTTAGTCATAATCACATTGGACTTGACGTACTCAGCCTGCTTTGCGCAAAACCAATTTGATTCCAGATCATTGAAATTGTTGACAGCTTGGTTGATCATCCCCTCCAGAAGAGTCACGTTGCCCAGTTTCGCGACGGCTAGCTGGTAAGCCTCCATGTCTTCAAATTCCGGCGGGATCACGTCGTTATGAGGTGTCTGGGGGAAGATGTGCTCAACCTGAAGACTCTGAATGAAATTGTTACCGTGTTGGCTCATACCGGCCTGTTGCCGAATCGTGTTCTCCATACGGCCCAAAATGAAACGCTGGCGATAAAGGGGATTGAAGGCCGTATGATTCAACGTCGTAAAGCGGCCTCGGAACTCAGGTAGTCGATCCTTCAAGTACTGCAGCATCCTCGAGCGTACCACTTCATCAATTGCCGCCCTATCTTTAGCCTGACGCAATTCAGCCGCCCACCGGGCAAAGAGCCTTTCGTTTTCACGCCCTTGAATCCCGATGGCATTACTGAAAAAAAAGAAGGACTCGATCTGTGACGCCAGATAATCCAAAAGTTGATCACTGGATCCCTGCGGCAGGGCCAGCAACAGCACAAGATGTTGACGTGACCCGTACTTATTGATGAAGCCGATATTGCTAACGCTTGGATAGGCACTATTATTACTGAAGTCCTCGGTGGCGTTTACCAGCCTAGCGTACCGTTCAGAAAGCCTCTCCATTTCTCGGGCCAGATTTAGTGGCTCGGATTGATAGTTCAGGGCTGACTTACCCGTGGTGGATATGATCCACTTGTAGATTTCATCTTCACGCAATACCCCCCTATGATAACGACCAACTAAAAAGTACTTCAGGAATCGAAGCGGCTTGTCTCCATCACGGCAACTCTCAAGATTTTTGACTATACGCTGCCATGTTTCTTTTATGGCACTAAAATCAGACTCGCGCGCCTCACTAAAAAGAAGGTTTTTCACTAAGTCCATGGCATTGAGTCCGACCCCGCGCTGGTTTATGGTCTCAAATATCTTTAGGGCACTGCTCAGATTCTCCGACTTAATGACCACCATTTCTATGCTTGTGAGCAGGTAGCGAGCGTAATTGGTTAATTCATTTAGGCCTTTATCCAGGTATTGGCAAAAGTGATCGTTAACTCGCCTGTATGCTTCACTCATGCGGCGAATGGAGGCTGTCTCTTCTCCGTTATAGTGCTGGCCCATTATAAGACGAGCAAGATAATCTCGGCTTTCTTCATACTGCAACTCGAGTCGAACCTGAGTGCCATCTGTCTTGATGTCAAAATGACTTAGCCACTCTTGGATCGTCTTGAGGTAATTGGATTGGCGCTGATCGAGCTTTAATCCTTTCATCAAATCGCGCATCACGCAAAGGCTTAGCACGATCGTTGTCAGCCGTTGTTGACCATCAATAACATCGAACTTTCCTTCGCGGTTAACGATTATAATTGAGCCAAGGAAGTAGGCAGGCTGATCATGGGTTCCAGGTTCATACTCGTTGTCGATATCAGACAAGAACTGCTCGACTTGATCATCAGCCTCCCAAACATACTCGCGCTGATAATCGGGGACGACGAAGTAAAAATCTTTCAGTTCTTGGATCGAGTGCACTTTTGCGTCAATATGCATGCTCACAATATATTTCCTTATTCTTACTATTTTCCGATCGTCTGTTCCGGAGACACTAATCTTACCCACCCAGTTAGCAACTGCTGCATCATCCCCTGCTTGATCTGGCGAGCCTTGTCACGGCGGCGTTCCAGGATCTCGATTTCGGTGTCCATGTCAGAGAGTACGGTGGCGATGGCGGTTTGTTCATAACGCGGCGGGCACGGGAACAGAATGCCTCTCAAATCATTAACAGAAAGACCCTTAACCGTACTTCCACTGCCAATCTCACCGATCATGATTGCATTTTTCTCAAACCAGTAATAAACGAAGTTATTATCGACACTTGGCGTTGTAAACAACGCTTTAAGATCTTGGTTAATGGCCACGTCCACGTCGTATACCACAGCCTTCCCGAGAGCCATACGCGTTGATGTGATCAACGTGCCCGCAGGTATCAGATGCGATGCACTTTTTCTTAGCCCTACCTCCGTTATCGATTCCTGTGTTTGGCTGGGATGAAAATCGGAAAAATCTTTCACAGTGACCCATGGAATCTCTGCGCCCCAGAAATCCGGGTTTCCTCGACTGGGGGTTCCACCGCCAACAATTTTTTCTATTACATCCCCCAACCGCTTCGTCTCCCACTCGCCGGTGAAGCCGGGCAGGCGGGTCTGGCCGGTGAGGAGTTGTTGCATGGCGGCCTGTTTGATGGCGCGCTTTTTGGCGATCAGGCGGTCGAGGGATTCGATCAGCGCGTCCGCGTCCGACAGGGCGGTGGCGATGGCGCGTTGTTCTTCGATCGAAGGCAGCTGAACCGGTATTTTCGCCAACTGGCTCCGAGAGATGCGCGTCCTAGTTGAGCCTCCGCACCTATCAGCAACCTCCGAGAACCATCTTGGTGTACAAAACACGCCAAGGAGGAATTTGGGATCAGCCAACTCTGGTGAGGGTCGGAATATGGTCACATCCACTGATGTGATCATTCTCTCAAAACCTAGGTCTGGCGCTATGCAAGCTCGGCCGGCTGGATCGGCAAGGCGACAAATCAGCAGGTCGCCTGGTAACACATCTTTGCAGCGAAGCTGTTGGAAGGACTGGGTACTGATATACTTCTTCGACGCCTTCTCCTTGAAAAGGCCAACACCAATATTCCCGGTTTGCAGAAGACGCACCCCGGAAGTGGTCAAGAACTCAGCTTCAACCCAATCCCCGTCATCGAATCGGCTTTTACTGTAGTCTGCTACAGCAAATATCGTCTCAGTTGACCAGTCCGCCGGAATCACCCCCACCTCGGTCCTCTTATACCCAGGCGGCACATCCTTAGCAGTCTTAATCTCGGCCTCCCGGGAATAGGCGGCCAAGGCATCCTGCACGGCGTGCCGTTCCACTGCCTCGCTACTCTCAGCCATCGACCTGCACCCCCATTTTCCGCAAATGGCCCGCAACCCGTTCAGCCAGCCCTGCAACCTCGCGCTCAATTTTTGGCAATGGATCGGCGTAGCGTTCTTCCAGCTCTCTCACCCGACCGGCGAGCTGATTGGCGATGTGATCGACTTCCCCATTGATGGCGGCGCGGATATCGGTCAGCCACTTGTCATCCACGGTCAACGTCTTGATCTCGGCAAGCGTCAGTTCGCGGTAACAAGCGAGCACGTCCCGATTCAGAGCGGCCTCGGCGTCCTTCACAGCTTTTTTGGCACTGGCTTCCGCGTCCATCAGCTTCTGACACTGTTTGAGGGCGGCGATCTCCTCATCGCTATCCGGTTCGACCTTCAGCGCTTTAACGCGCTTTTTAATCGCATCCTTGGTCACCTTCCCCTGGTCGCCCTTCACCTCGCTCAACAGGTCCTCGTCGCCCTCGTGTTCGTCGAGGAACTCCTCAAGCTCTCGTGTAGCAACCTCATGGCCCGCGCGAAGTTCCTCGAGCGAGGCTTGACGATCTGGGAAGAACCGTTCAACGACAAGCTGTGGAGGGATGAGATCGAGCTTGTACTTCTTGGCATTCTTTCCGGTGCCAACGGTCAGATCAGGGTCCTCCTTGATCTTGCGCGCCTTGTTCTCGATCACGCCGCGTGGCCTTGCCGCCTCCTGCCACCCCTCTCCGGCGATCAGGTAGAGGTCGTCCTGCATGACATCTGCCCAGTAGTCCAGCAGCCGCTGATAAACCGCGTAGCGGTCAAGGAGGGGAACATCAGCAAAGCGCGTTAATAGATCCTCGGCAAGCTCCCGGATGACCGTCCGCGGCTGCGCGCCCGCCTCAAGCGCCATTAGCGAGGACCGGTGCGCAGCCTGCCAAGCACCAATCACCTCCGTAACCGAATCCGCGAAGGCACGGAAGTCGGGATGCTCTTGCACCGTCGTCTTAACCTC
Source organism: Halorhodospira halophila (assembly GCF_016653405.1). Taxonomy (NCBI): domain Bacteria; kingdom Pseudomonadati; phylum Pseudomonadota; class Gammaproteobacteria; order Chromatiales; family Ectothiorhodospiraceae; genus Halorhodospira; species Halorhodospira halophila. Next base: position 2,704 of record NZ_NHSN01000041.1, on the reverse strand, counting down.
GCTATTGGCGACGCGCGCCTCGACGTAGCCTGGCCGATCACCGTCGGCGAACAGGGCTGCGCGTACCCCTGGCAGCACACGCCAGTAAGGGTCGAGCTCATCCACATCACGCTCTGGGATCCCCCCGTTGAGGTGGGCGTCGAGATCGTGACGATCCTCGGCTTCGCCACTGTCGATATAGCGGGGGATATTAAGGTTGTAGTCGTTCGCCTCGGAGGCGATCTCAGCGAGGGGCACGTGCCGGGAGAAGCCCGGGAGCTCATGGCCGTTATTGAACACGTCGACGATCTTGTGGATATCTCGCGACCGGAGCCGGTTCTTGTTGCCGTCTTTCATGTAACCAGTGCTGGCATCGACCATGAAAACGGTATCACGGCTAGCCGCATGCTCCTTGTCGATGACCAGGATACAGGCGGGAATGCCGGTGCCGTAGAAGAGGTTCGGGGGAAGACCAATAACCCCCTTGATCAGCCCCCGCCTGAGAAGGCCGCGCCGGATGTCGGCTTCTTTGTGGCCTCGAAAGAGCACCCCATGCGGCAGGATGATGGCGCCCTTACCCGTGGACTTGAGCGACTTGATCAGGTGTAGCAGGAAGGCGTAGTCACCATTCTTGGCAGGTGGCACACCGAATTCAAAGCGGCCGAACTCATCGTGTTCCGGATCCAGCCCGTTGGTCCACGATTTCGCCGAAAACGGCGGGTTCGCAACGGCGTAGTCAAAGGTCTTCAGGCCGCCGCCCGGATTCCGGAAGTAAGGCCGCGAGAGCGTGTTGTCCCGCCATAGCTCCGCGTCCGGGTAATCGTGCAGGATCATGTTCATCTTGGCCAAAGCCCAGGTGGCGTTGTCGTTTTCCTGGCCATAGATGGTGATCCCGCGCGGCGCCTCGTAGGCGGCTCGGAGCAGCAGCGACCCCGATCCGCATGTAGGATCGTAAAGCGTCTCGTCCTGGCTCGTGTCGGGGCCGATCCCGACGACCTGGGCGATGACCCGTGAAACCTCAGCGGGGGTGTAGAACTGCCCTTTGCTTTTGCCGGACTCGGTCGCGAAGTGCCGCATGAGGTATTCATAGGCATCGCCGAGCAGGTCGTCGCCGTCAGCGCGGTTTGCGCCCAACTCGAGCTGCTCAAAGATCGCGACCAACTTCGACAACCGGTCCTGCATGTCCTTGCCGGACCCGAGCTTCGTCTCGTCGTTGAAGTCTGCCTGGTCAATGACTCCCTTCAGGTCATTGGCCTCGGCGAGCCGGCTGATGATCACATTGATCTTCTCGCCGATGTCCTTGTCGCCCTTCAGTGCCACCATATCCTGGAAACTGCCGCCCTCCGGGACCTCGATCAGCGAGTCCTTCTTATCGGAGACGTACTTCATGAACAGCAGAGTCAGGACATAATCCTTGTACTGCGAGGCGTCCATGCCGCCGCGCAGTTCGTCACACGACTGCCAGAGCGAGCTGTAGAGTTGGGACTTCTTCAGTGCCATCGGGAACCTGTCTAGTTGGTCTGGTTTGTCAGCGAAGAGAAGCTAGGCCCTCCCGCGACGCCACTGCGGCCACGGCTATAAGGGGGCGAGGATACAAGCGACATGGTGACAAAAGTTGTCAAAACAGCTTGGGGACGCGCACCTCAAGCCACTCAAAGCAGCCACGGCGTGGAAGCGGCGTGGCCATCCTTACGGGGTATCAGGGGCTCGGGGGGCGGCACAGTCTCCCTCGAACGTCGCCTTCATAGCATCCTCCCCCCGTTTGTCCTTTTACTCCCAGCAGGTTCGCGGCAGTATGCACGAGACTCATAGCCGGAGATAAGGCCCAGCAAACACGATGACCCTAGACCCAGACCGGGATAGACTCGAGCGTCGCGAAACGCTCGCTCGACTCAGGCAACGCGTCCTCTTGCAGGGAACGTGCGGCGGCCAATGCGCCAAGCAACCAGGGAGGAGTTGATGAACACCGACGAGACCACCGGATGGATGGTGCGGGCTGCGACCGGGGGCCGGCTAGCCGATGAGTTCTGGGATAAGGCGGTCGTTGCGATTGGCTGGGAAGAACTGGGCGACCTCTCCACCTTCGGCTCGAAGGACGCAGTGCTTGCCAAAGCTCGGCGAGTTCACCCGGAGGCCCCGGAGGGCCGGATAAAGACCGCTGTGAGCCAACAACTGCGCTTCCGAGACGAGGTCGCGGCCGGAGACCGCGTAGTCACTTATGACTCCGGTCGCCGGCAATATCATGTGGGCACCATCTCCGGACCGTATCAGCACGACCCGGAGCGCATCCCGCCCTGTGAGCACGTTCGAACGGTAGAATGGGAGGGAAGCGTCTCCAGGGATGACCTGTCGCAACCGGCAAGGAACACCCTGGGATCGACGCTCACACTGTTCCGACTGCCCCCGGAGGTTCTCAGCGAAATCGAGCACCTGCTGCACGGCGAGCAAGTGCCCGCGATGGAGAGCGCACTCCAAGATGCGGAAGCTGAGGAAGACGAGCTGGCCCGGCTGCTGCGATACCGGCAGGAGGCGTTCGAAATCGTTAAGGATCGGGTAATCCGCCTGGGACACGAGGAGATGGAAGAGCTCGTGGCCGGTTTGCTGCGAGCAATGGGCTACAGAGCCAGTCTCAGCCCCCAGGGTCCGGACCGTGGCGTGGATGTATTGGCGTCTCCGGACGGCTTTGGCTTCGAGTCACCACGTATCGTTGCGCAAGTGAAGCATC
>NZ_NHSN01000040.1 GCF_016653405.1 Halorhodospira halophila | reverse complement strand
TCCCGTACGCTCCGCCCTCGATCAGGAGCACACGATCGGTATGGGCGGCGGCGGCCCGGTAGGCGCGCAGTCCGGCGCTACCCGCCCCGATGATGGCGACGTCGGTCTCGAGATCGGTCATTGCAGGTGTCTCCAGTGCCGAGGATTCGCGTAAACTAATCTATTGTAGTGTTGAGAATAGGTATGCCTGTCGGGCGTGTCAAACGTCGCCGCGGTCACCCCGACGCCAGGCGTGATAGCGCCCCAGCCACCGCAGTACCGTCTCCGATGCGTGGGCCTTCTTCCGCCAGGGTCACCATTCGCCCTCACGGTGCTGCCGATCACCGCCACATAAAGCAGGAAGAGCGCGCCTGAGGTGAGTGCCTGCTACTCGGCGGACAGGGCCTGGAAGGCCGCCCGCTGGGCTTGGAGGTAGTCGAGGGTGAGGTAGTGCTGCGCATCGAAGGCAAAGAACAGCGCCACGATGGCAGCGATGGCAGCGACGAGAACAAGCTTGAGGTAGCTCATGATGGGTTGGCCTGCGGCTTTAGAGGACGTTGCCGACCGCTCGGTGGATTCAGGCGGGGAGTACTAGTTTGGTCGCAATGCTTGCCGTCACGCACCAGAGCACGACCCAGATAACGGAGACGCGGTCGGTCGCCAGGAGGCTGAAGCCTATCAACGCGATGGCGGCATCGAGGTGGGTCTCGATCCCCTGCAGCCCGATCGGGTCGTAGAGGGCTGCAGCTAGGAGCCCGACGACGGCGGCGTTCACCCCCGCGATGACTGCACCTGCGCCGTGGATCCCCGCAAGGCGCTCCCAGAGCGGCAGCAGGCCGGCGACCAGGAGGAGTCCGGGTAGGAAGATGGCGAGCAGCGCCAGGGTGCTGCCGAGGAGGGCGTTCTCGGCGGCCAGGGCGCCGAGGTAGGCGGCGAAGGTGAACATCGGTCCGGGGATCGCCTGCGCCGCCCCGTAGCCGGCGAGGAAGTCTTCGCTCTCGACCCAGCCCGTTGCCACCACGCTCTCCTGGAGGAGGGGCAGTACGACGTGGCCACCACCGAAGACGAGGGCGCCAGCCCGGTAGAACGCCTCGACGAGCGGCCACAGGCCGCCCGCCAGGGCCAGGAGCGGCAGTCCGATTAGCAGGGCAGCGAAGGCGCCGACCAGCATCAGTCCAGTCCGAGGTCCGTAGCGCAGCGACCACCTCCCCGGATCAGGGGAGGCGACCTGCCGGCACAGCCACAACCCCGCGAGCCCGCCGGCAGCGACCACCAGGAGTTGCATCCAGGCGCTTCCGGCAAGCAGGAGGATGGCGCCGGAGACCCCGGCGATCAGGATGCGCGGTGCGTCCGGGCAGAGCTGCCGGCCCATGCCCAGCACGGCATGGGCGACGATGGCCACGGCGACGAGCTTGAGCCCACTCAGGGCGCCCTCTGCCCACGGCCCCTCGAGGTACGGGTACACACCGGCCAGGGCGAGCAGGAGCAGCGCAGAGGGCAGGGTGAATGCGATGAAAGCGGCGATGCCGCCCGGCCAGCCGGCACGCAGGATGCCCAGGGCGAAGCCAAGCTGGCTGCTCGCCGGCCCGGGCAGGAATTGGCACAGCGCCATGAGCTGGGCGTACTGCTCGTCGGTGAGCCAGCGTCGCCGCTCAACGAACTCCGTGCGGAAGTAGCCGAGATGGGCGATGGGCCCGCCGAACGCTGTTACGCCGAGCCGCAGGAAAGCGGTGAAGACCTCACGGGTGGATCCGGCCATTGGTGCCTGCGGCTGCTCCGCGTTCGCCTCGTCCTTGGATCTCTTTGCTATCGAAGACCCAGAGCATCTGGAGATTGGTCGGGGGATCGAGGATCTGCGCTTCGGTGAACCAGTGCGTGTCACCGCTTTCTACATCTACCCTGGGCCAAGCTGAGCACCATGACGCTCAAGGTTGCTTTGAAGGAACGCATCGGTCTACTCCCTCCGATGGTAGATAGGCACTTTCTCAGGGCGGGGGGTGTCAGGTTGATCAGTCGGGCGATCAAAGCGAGCGATACATGATCAGCGCGTCGACGTGACCGTGAATCGGATGGCGGAAGGCGCCGGGCAGGCGGCCGACCACCGTCATGCCGTTGCGCTGCCAGGTGTGGATGGCCGACTCGTTGGTGGCGACGACCAGATTATACTGCATGGCTCGGAACCCGAACTGCGGTGCCATGCGCTGGGAGTGACGGCAAAGCGCTCCACCGATGCCTCGTCCGCGGGCGGGCTCGGCGACGATGTAGCCGCAGTTGCAGACATGGTCGCCAAGGCGCGGCTGATTGGGCTTGAGGTAGTAGGAGCCGACCAGGCCTAGGTGCTCGTCCTCGGCGATCCAGGTGGCGGTGGGTATTGTCACCCACAAGTGGTAGGCCTGCTCCTCGTCGAGTTCCGGTGAGAACGGGAAGGTTTCCCCGGCGCGCAGGACGGGCTCGATGACGGCCCAGACCTGAGGCCAGTCGTCATCGACAAACGGTCGGATAGTGAGTTCGCCGGCTGGGTCGGTCACGGGTTTTGGTGCTGGGTGCTAGTTATTGGCGAAAACGTCTTCGACTCGGTCGGCGTCCAGGATCCGGTCGAGTTTGCTCGAGAGCATGGCGGACCTCCGCCTCCGCGATGTTCCGATACACCCTGGCAATATACACCAGCAGTGGCATACACCAGCAGTGGCTGCTCCAGCGGATGCCCCGGTGGGAGTCTCGGAGAATACGGACGAGGTCGTCTCGGCTCAGGTCGTCGGCGAAGGCCAAAGTGTAGGGATGTTCCGTATCGTGTGCGGTGTGGAGTCAACCCCCATCCGCCCTTGCCTCAACGATACGTTTTCTGCACAGGCCCGCCGGTTGACGCTGCTAACTGCCTGATCGCCGTGGCGGTGTCCATAACCTCTTGATTCGCCTATTAGTGCGGGCTGGGCAATCTCTGTCCAATCGACCTCGAAGCCGCTAATCGCCGCCAGCGGCGCGCCTTTCTTCACAGAGTTTTCCACAGGTTTTGTGGAAAGGCTCAGTCAAGGCGCCGGCCGCCACCTGAAACCGTTGGCTTCGGGTAGGTTCGATAGCACCACTCCGGAACCTGCTGATCCTGCTTGAGCCGGATGCGGCGCAGATCCAGGGCGGAGAAAACGCTGTCCAGATCATGCGACTGATCATCCCTCAGTCCGGGTAGCGTCGCGGCGGCCTCGCGCCGGAAACGCTCCGCGATGGTCGTTTCTGGTGCGCTTTGCCAGGCGCGCTCCCACCAGCGCTTCAAACGGTCCTCCGCATCCTGAAGGGTCGCCGCGTCCGGAAGTCTTGCCCCTTTGTTGCCATTGACCTGCGGGGTGGCTGGCACCAGGTTCCAGAGGTCATCGCAGGGCCATGCCGCCCAGGGAATGCAGTGGTCGACCTCGAAGGCGCTCTGCCTGAGAAGCCGACCGCTCCAGACACAGTGGATTGGTTCGCCAGCCTCGCGCAGCGCCTCGATGCGTTCGCGGGCAAGACGAACATCTCGTTGCGGCTCACGCCAGTCGAGGGCGTGTTCCATCACGGCCGGTGCCAACTGCCGCCCTTGCCGGTCGGCATAGTCGGCCATCAGGCGCTTCCATTCGGTGATCAGCGCCGGCTCCACCCAAACACTGAATCGCTGCAGGGCTCGCCAAAGCTCCAAAGGTATCCGGAAGACGCCATACTGCCAGAGGAACGGGGCATCGATGATGGCCTCGTCCTGCGCGCGGCTCGGGCGAGCGCGGCGGGCGTGGAAGACTTGGTCGCCGCCCGGAAAGGTCGTGTAGTGGGCGGGCATATTGCGGATGGTTTCGGCTGCCTCGCGCAGTGCCATGGACAGCGCCCGCGCCCGATCATCGGAGAAGCGCACGCCGATGCGCAATTCCTCGGGCGCCACGTCGAGGTCGAGGAGCTTGCGAAATCCGTCGCCGGCAAACCCGAGGCCACGCGGCGTACCGTCGTGGCGTGGCAGCTGCGGCAGGCGCTGACGGACCAGCGGCAGGAAGAGCCGGACCCAGATCATTGCCACAAGGCCCAGTGGTAGTTCGACGCGGCCGTCCCCGTCGTCGTCATCACCGGGTGACCGCGCCAGGCCGTCCATGCCATCGGCCGCGCGACACGTACAGCGCAGCAGCGCCAGCTTGTAAGTGGCGCTCTTTTCGTCGTTCAGGATGATGTGCCGCAGCAGGGGCAGTGCCCCGGTGCCGTCGTCCGGTAGTCGGATGGCCACCTCGGCCCAGGAGACCTCCGGACGGCCCAGGGCATCGGCGCTCTCGCCGACGTGCTCGACGTACGCGCCGTGTCCCGCGGCGAGCTGACGGAGTTCGGCTACCGAGACTGCACGCAGGCCGCGCTCCGGGGCCTCGGGGCCCAGGCGCAGCGTGAAGGCCAGCAGCCCGCCCGGCTTGAGCAGGGTAATGAGTTTGCGGAAGGCGCGGGCGCGTTGCCCCTCCGGTACGTGCATCCAGACTGCGCTGAGCAGGATGGCATCGAAGCACAGGCCTAGGCGGTGGACGTCCTCGAGCCCGGGGAGCTGGTCGTCAAGCCAGCGGATGCGCGGGTGGGGGTGGCGACGGGCGGCCTCGCCGCGCAGGGCTGCTGCTGGCTCGACGGCAACCACCTCGTGGCCGCGCTCGGCGAGCCAGGCGGCATCACGCCCGGAGCCGGCGCCGACGTCCAGGACAGTGCTATCGCCACCAGGTGGCAGACGGTAGATGAGCCAGTTGTGGACGTCCGGGAAGGAGAGGGACTCATAGTCGTCCGCAACATGCTCGGCGCGCTCGTGGTACCAGCGGATCGCCGGGTCCTGCTTGCTGTCCTGCATGCTGGGGGTGGCTCCTCAAGGCCGGTTCGGCTCTCCGTACTCTAATCAATGTGCCATGAGCCGCCGCATGTCGTCGCGAGTGCGTTCGTCTTCCACAGATTTTTCCATGGGTTCCAGGGAAACCGCCTTAGAGTGGGCCATCTTCCCGCGCGCCTATCAGTGCTTCTGCCGCAGCCTCACGGGGCAGCTCCCGCCGGCTGCCGTTGGACCCCACCACCTCAAAGCGCTCGCCGTCGAGGTAGTGCGCCCGGCGTCCCGCGACGTGGAAGGCGACCCGAGCGCGCCGGCCCGCGGCGGCGGGATCCCGCGGCGGCAAGGCCCGGAGCTCGAGATCGGCGCCCCGCGCCCGAAGCGCCTCGTACAGGGCCCATTCCGGGGCAGACTCCAGGAGGAGCTCGGTAATGTTGCGGGCGCGCTGGAAGGCGAGCCGGGAAGACCAACGGTTGGTGGAGAAGCGCTGCCCGCGACCACCGTCGCGGTTGATGATCGGTGCCTCCAGCGCCTGGAGCGGCCCCAGGTGGTAGAGCACCTGCAGCTTGTCAGCGCCCCGCCGGGTAGGCCAGGGCGTGGCGATCTGCTCGCGGGGAAGGACCTCGATGCCCGTCACTTCCGCCCAGTGGATGACCGCCCCCGGCTCGTCCCCAGGCCGTACCGAGGCGGGCGTGTAGAAGGCCACGATCCCGGCCTGATGCTGGCGCGCCTGGCTGGGCGTCCACGGCGTGTAGTAGCGCTGGGCGCGGGCGATCCAGTCGAGGTGCGCCCGCTCTTCCTGCGGGCGCAGGACCGCAACCAGCACCACCTCCGCCGCAAGCCGGTGCCAGGCGTGGCGCTGGCGCTCCGCGCTGTGGGGGACAACGGCCTCTGCCGTGCGCCACCCGGAGCGCTGGAGTACGTGGTGCAGCCACTGCCGGACCCAGTGGGTGGAGCCGGGCAGGAAGGGTAGGGCGCCGACCCCAAGGCGCTCCAGGCCCTGCCAAAGGCGCGTCTGGCCGAAGTCCGCCGCTCCGTCCGCATCGAGCGGGTAGAGAGCAGCCCCCTCAATCACGGTCCGCTGCGCCGTCGGGCGACCCTGGTCGGCAGAGCCCCCAATGCCCGAGCGCTCCGCTCCTAAGGGGTGGCCTGCGCCTGAGCCCTCCTGCTCCAGGATGGCATCACGGTAGCGGTGGAGGACGTTGACGGCGTCGGCAGGCGGGCTGGCGGCGCCGAGGCGCTCGCGGGTCGCGGCATCGTCTTCGACCCGGTACTTGGCGTCTAGGACCAGACGCACTGTAGGCCACGCCGGATCCCTGAGCGCCAGGGCGAAATCCGGTTGCTGGGGGAGGAAAGTGCCCCCGTCCCGGAAACTCGGGTTATAGACCACCTCCAGGCGGCGTTCGCCCGGGAGGTCAAAGGGCACCGTATGCTTGCGGCCCCGGGCCAGGCGCACTCTCAGGCCGTCCGCCTGTACGGTCAGGAGCCGCTCGGGCGGGATGGGCTGCTCGAGCACCTCGGCGACGGTGCGCAGCAGGGCCAGGAAGCACCAGTACTCATAGAGCTGATGGATGTCCTTGACCGAGAGCTCCATTGGTCCACCGCGGATGCTGATGCCTTGGCGCAGGGTGAGCAGGACCTGGTAGGCCTCTTTGTAGCCCGGTGATCCCTGCAGCCGGAGGGAGGCAAACCCGGGCGGGGGTGGGCCGCCGGCCTCGGCGAGTGGCTCCAGGCGCTCCAGGGTGGCGATGCGACGCTCCAGCGCCGCGAGCTCGGCCAGGGCCTGGCAGTCGCGCTGGGCGCCGCCGGAGCCCGCGTGATGGCCCTGGCGCTGCCGATGGCGCTCGTCCTGGACGATCTGGGCCAGCTGCTGACGGATCCGCCGCAGCTGCTGTGCCAGCCAACGGTGCTCCGGGGTATCCAGCGAGGGCACGGGGCGCTGCTCCGGCACGCGCTGTCGGGCTGGTAGGCCTCCCTGGACCTGGCCTGCCCAACCGCCTTGGCCGCGGCCGGTTCGCAAGGCCCGGCGCACCCGGTTATCCGGCCGACGCACCGCCTCGGCACGAACCGGACGGTCCCGGCGCTGCAGGCTGCGCACCGGGTGTTGCGCGACGTGATGCAGGGCCTGTTCCAGCTGGCCCACAAGGTGCCGGAGCAGGGCCAGCCACTCCAGCCGGCCGCTGGGGCGGTGGCGCGCGGTGGCGCTGCCGTAGTGGGTGGCGCGCAGGTACTCCAGCGCCAGCCCGGCGGCGAAGGCGTGGACCTCCTCGCGCATGGCGACGTAGTCGGCGCGGTAGGCCATTTTCGTCGGGAAGACCTCCACCTCCAGGTCGAGCTCCGGCTCGCCGTCGACCCGGACACTGAAGCGGCTCAGCCCGACCTGGCCGCCGAAGTTGATATGGCCGTAGGCCTGCGCCCTGCCGGGTGCGGCGTGGAGATGAGTGAGGAGCGCGGGATCGCGGTGGCTGAGTTCGACGCGCTCGCCGTGGTAGCTGCTGAGCCACAGGTCGTAGGCCGTTTCCTCGAGCAGGGGTGGGCCCGCGGTCTCCGCCGGGTCCCGCGCTACGGCGTCCGATACGCCGGCGCGCGCCGTGCCTGGTCTCAGGGTGAGGTCCCGCCGCTGGGGCCAGATCCGCAACGCCCCCGTCGGCCCCTTGGCGTGCTCCGGCAAGGGGCCGCTGAGGATGAGCGTCACGCGGTCCGTCTCGATGCGGAAGAGCTCGGCCACAGCTCAGAGCCAGTACGAGGTGAAGCCTTCGGCTGTCAGCCGGTCCCACATCAGGCACGCCCGCGCCGCGAGCCCCGGGTAGCGGGCGCCGGCGATCCGGCCGGGCCGGCCGGTCTCCGCCCAACGCTCCAGGAGGTCGCGGGCGTCCTCCTCCTCGGTCCATGGCGTGCCACGATAAGCCCAGCCGAGGATGCCAATCAGGACCCGCTGGATGCTGGCGCTGCCGCCAACGATGCGCGGCAGGATCTTCATCTGTAGGGCCAAGTCGAGAGGCTCCACCGGCTCGTCCTCTCCGTTGCGGAAGAAGGAGCGGAGGGCCTCGGCGTGCAGGACGAAGAGCGCGAGCTCGTCGCGGGTGCGGTAGCCGACCTGGAGCTGGGCCTGGGCGAGGATGCGGTTGAGCGCGACCAGCTCGTCGATGGCCTCCTGGATCCGGTGCCGCTCCGCCGCGGTCAGGCCATCCAGATCGGCGAGGCGGGCGGCCCGCGGCTGCCAGGCGCTGACCGGCCACGGCTGGGGGTGCGGGGCCTCGCCCTGGGCCTCAGGCGCCCAGCGCTCGAGCGCCACCTCGGAGAGCTCCAGGGTGAAGGCGCGGTCCAGGACTTTGCGGGAGAAGCCGTGCGCGCTCTCGTCCATGTTGACCGTCCCCACCAGGGCCAGGTTGGCCGGCAGGTGGACTTGCTGCCACTCGGCATCGTGTGCCGGAAGCGTCCCCTGAAGGAGCGGGGTGCTGGCGTAGCCACCCCCGGCGGCGGGGCGGCGGTCCTCGATGCGGCTGAGGACCTCCGCGAAGTAGTGCTCCACGCGTGCAAGGTTCATCTCGTCGAGGATCGCGACCTCGTGGGCGTCGTCGGCCCCCATGGCACGGTGGGCGACCTCCAGCAGCGCCCCCGGCCGGAAGGTGCCCTGCAGGTCGGTGTAGCCGAGGACGTCGGCGCTGTCGGTCCAGTCCGGCCGGACGGGGATGAGTTCGGCGCTGCCGCCGGTGTACTCCGCTACCAGGCGGGGCAGCCTGGATTTGCCGGTGCCGGTGATGCCGGCGAGGATGACGAACGGCTTGGTGCGCAGGGCCGTCACGTACTGCGCCAGCTGCCAGTCGGGGAAGATGAAGCCTTCGGCCTGGATCCGGTCGCGCAGCTCCTGGAAACCGGTGGCTAGCTCGAAGTGGGTGCTTGGCTGAGGTGGAGGGTCTGGATCCTCCGTCGTGGCAGGCTCCGCCGGGCTCTCCACCAGGGTGCGGCGCAGGTCGGAGCTCATGTAGGCCTCGTAGGCGTCCAAGAGCGCCTCCAAGTCGGCGAAGAGGACCTCGTCGTCCGGCAGGTCGCCCGCCTCGTAGAGCCTATAGGCGATGGTGGAGTGCTCGTAGGCCTTGCCGAGGTTGCCCTGGGTGCGCAAGTCGATGGTGCTATCGGTCCGGAAAGCCGATGCGGTCTCAGGCAGGAGCTCCGCGAGTTGCCCGGCGCGGCGTCTCAGGACCGAGCGGGCCTCCTGCGTGCCGTGTTGCCGCTGGAGATCGGTCACCCCCTGATTGAAGGTCAGATAGACCCCGCTCATATCCTCCCGGAAGAGGTAGACGACGTAGACACCGTGCTGCGTGGTGTTCGTCTCCCGCTCGTCGAGGAATGCCAGCCACGGCACCCGCGCCCAGTTGCCGCGGCCCACCGACCAAGTGATCTGGACCGAGGGGTGCTGCTGGACGACCGGGTGCGCCTCGAGGAGCCGCTGCAGCTGCTCGAACGCCTGCCAGACCGGATGCTCCTTGCCGAAAGACTCGCTCCTCCGGGCGTTGTTGTAGTTGGCCAGGATGGTGGCGAGAAATTCTTGAAGGCTGGTAGGTGGGTACGGCGGGGTGGCCATGATATCCAAGCTTTTCTGCGTTGTGTGTGTGACCTCTGCTCCTGCGGTCTGATCGTACCAGGAAGGCCAGCTGTAAGCCGTTTTAGGCGTAGAGCCTGGTCTCATAGCGGAAAGCTGGTGGGCTCTTGGACGCTGATGTTCGCGTGTGGCTCGTGACAACGGACGCGAAGACTATAAGATGGCGCCGTGGTCTTCGGTGTACCGCACCCGGTTGCCTGGACACCCGGTAAGCATAATCACGCCGCCATCGGCATGGTTTCCAGGTAGTCTGTACGAACCTGCGCCGGCGACCGGAACCCATGGCGCTCCAGCAGCCAGCCGTG
>NZ_NHSN01000039.1 GCF_016653405.1 Halorhodospira halophila | reverse complement strand
GGGGGGGGGGTAGCGGATAGTTACCGTATCAGTAGACTGGGTTCCAACCCTCACTCCGGGTACCAAGGACTGGTGCCACGCCGCGGTGCGCTAGTCCAGTCACATCGTCGAACTTTTTCGTTGAGGCAGCGATCGGCAATGGGGTCTGGTGCGCGACCGCAAGAAACCGCCAACGAGGCGGTCCGCTTGGTGCGCGGGGGCGAGGAAGATCCCCTGCTGCCGCGTTTGCTTGCAGCGATACGCCGTGCGGACGAGATCGAGCTGGCGGTGGCCTTTATCAAGTCCTCGGGCTTGAGTTACCTGTTCGACGCCCTCGTGGACCAACTCGAAAGGCAGTCGCCGGCGCGGGTTCGTATCGTCACCAGTGACTATCTGGGGGTTACCGATCCGCAGGCGCTACGTCAGTTGCTGCTGCTCGCTGAGCGGGGCGCCGAGGTGCGGGTTTTCGAGGCCAAGGAGCGCAGCTTCCACCTGAAGGCGTACCTGTTCACCCGGGGCGCTGGCAGCCAGGGGGAGGCCTTCATCGGCTCCAGCAACATCAGCAGGGAGGCCCTCACTCAAGGGCTGGAGTGGAATTATCGGGTGGATGCGGGCTGCCTGAACAGTGGTGGACCGCAGCGCCTGGCGGAGATCCGCGATGCCTTTTGGCAGATCTTCCAGCATCCCAGGACCCGCGCGCTCGATTACAACTGGGTCGATGAATACGAGCGGCGCCGGCCGGTCACGCCCCCGAGCGTTGCCCCGGGAAGCGATGACCCTGAGCTGCCGCCGCCCGAGCCCACACCGCAGCAGCAGGAAGCTTTAGAGCAGTTGAGTGCGACCCGCGCTGAGGGCCATCAACGCGGTCTGGTGGTGATGGCGACGGGCTTGGGCAAGACTTACCTGGCCGCATTCGATGCGCGGCAATTGGATGCTCGGCGGATCCTCTTCATCGCCCATCGGGAGGAGATCTTGCTGCAGGCAGAGGCCACCTTTCAGCGCGTCTTCCCGCAGGCGCATGTCGGTCGCTACCGCAACCAGGAGCGCCACGGCGATACCGCCATGCTCTTTGCCTCCGTGCAGACCCTGCATCGCGATGAGCACCTTGAACGCTTCCCCGCCGATGCCTTCGATTACGTCGTCGTGGACGAGTTTCACCACGCGGCGGCGAACACCTATCGGCGGTTGTTGCACCATTTCCAGCCGCGTTTTTTGCTGGGGCTCACGGCGACGCCGGAACGCGCCGACCAGGCCAACATCCTCACCCTGTGTGACGACAACCTGGTCTACACCGCGGATCTGTTCGACGGTAGGCGAATGGCGACCTCGGCCCAATAGACCTCCGGGCGGCCCAGGGCATCGGCGCTCTCGCCGACGTGGTCGACGCACGCACCGTGGTCCGCGGCAAGCTGACGGAGTTCGGCTACCGAGACCGGACGCAGGCCGCGCTCCGGATCCTCGGGGCCCAGGCGCAGCGTCAAGGCTAGCAGCCCGCCCGGCTTGAGCAGGGTGATGAGCTTGCGGAAGGCGCGGGCGCGTTGGCCTTGCGGTACGTGCATCCAGACCGCGCTGAGCAGGATGGCATCGAAGCACAGGCCTAGGCGGTGGACGTCCTCGAGCCCGGGGAGCTGGTCGTCAAGCCAGCGGATGCGCGGGTGGGGGTGGCGACGGGCGGCCTCGCGGCGCAGGGCTGCTGCTGGCTCGACGGCAACCACCTCGTGGCCGCGCTCGGCGAGCCAGGCGGCATCCCGCCCGGAGCCGGCGCCGACGTCCAGGACAGTGCTATCGCCACCAGGTGGCAGACGGTCGATGAGCCAGTTGTGGACGTCCGGGAAGGAGAGGGACTCATAGTCGTCCGCAACATGCTCGGCGCGCTCGTGGTACCAGCGGATCGCTGGGGCTTGTCTGCTGTCTTGCATGCTTACCCTTCAGTTCCGAGGGCTGATAGCCGGTGGCGTCGCCGATGCACGTAGCACCCTGGCATGATCGCTCAGGTTGATTGTGCATTCGACCGGACGCACGCATGGAGGTTTGATGTCATACGGGCACCAGGAAGCGGGGCAGGCAGGCGCGGTACCCGCACCTTTGGATGGCGTCCGCCATTTCGTGCTGCCGGCTGCGGTGGCCGGAGGGGCGTCGCTGGTCAGCGCACGCCTGCGGCCACGGGCGCGGAGGGTGGTGGGGAAGCGTTTTCGTGGTTCATCGGGTCGGTCAGTGGCGGTTTCGACGGGCGAATACCGGTTGATAATCTCACGCGACGCAGAACTGGTACGGTCCAATTCTGCACAGGCAATGGAAGATCCGGCGTAACCCACTGAGTAATGGAAGGGGAAAGTGTAAGCCCCTGATGTGTGGTCGCTTTGATGCTGGCGAGACTTTAGCCAATCGACCTCGAAGGCCCTCGGCCGGCGGGTTCAGCCGACTTTCTCCACACGGTTATCCACAGGTTCTGTGGAATCCTGGTCGACTCAGAGGCGAGGGGCCCGGTTAATCAGGCAGCGGGATGTGCTCCTCGCGATCTCCCGGCGGGAGGTCGAACAGGCCGACACCCCAGTGCTGCGCGCGCCACTGCCGCTTGGCCTCTTCGATGCGCTCCTTGGACGAGGCAACGAAGTTCCACCAGATATATCGCGGCCCGCCGAGCGTTGCCCCGCCGAGGATCATCAGGCGGGCGCCGCTCTCTCCCGACGCCACGGTGATGGCATCGCCGGGGCGGAATATCATCATATGGCCTGCCTCAAAGCACTGGCCGGCGATGGTCACGGATCCGGCCACCACATAGATGCCCCGGTCCTCGTGCTCGTCCGGCAAGGGGAAACGGGTGTTCGGTTCGAGCTGGACGTCGGCATAGAAGGCTTCCGAGTGCAGTGTCGCGGGCGCTTGTTCGCCATAGGCGTTGCCGAGGAGCAGCTGCACTCGCGCGCCCCCGCTTTCGATAACGGGCAACGCGGTGCTGTCGTGATGCTCGAACAGCGGCGGGGTGTCCTCATGGTCCTCCGGTAGTGCGATCCATGTCTGGATGCCGAAGAGCTCGCTTCCTGCCTGTCGCGCTGTCGCCGAGGTGCGTTCCGAGTGGGTGACCCCGCGTCCTGCGACCATCCAGTTCAGCGCACCCGGACGGATGACCTGGTCCGTTCCCAGGCTGTCGCGATGGTGCAGATCACCGCTGTAGAGGTAGGTGACGGTCCCCAGGCCGATGTGCGGGTGGGGCCGGACGTCGATGCCTTGTCCGGTGAGAAACTCCGCGGGGCCCATCTGATCGAAGAAGATGAACGGTCCGACCAGCTGTCGCCTTGGTGCCGGCAGTGCCCGGCGCACCTCAAAGCCGCCGATATCCCGGGCTCGCGGCACGATCAGCGTCTCGATAGCGTCCACCCCGATCTCGTCCGGGCAACCCGGTGCCAGTGCTGGATTCCAACTCATGTATGTCTCCTCCGGATAGCAACCCGCTGGCACGGGAGGCGTGCGCAGCCTCTCTATCAGTCTAGGAAGAACTGCCGGCCCATTGCCCGTATGCAGGCCCGCGAGGCCGCCAACACCATCCCCGGGGTGAACTTCTTCGTGCTGCCGGCTGCAGTGGCCGGCGGGGCCTCGCTGGTCAGCGCGCGCATGCGGGATCCGCTGCACAGCGCGGCGTCGGCGGATGGCTAGCCGGGCGCAACGGACGGTGACGCGATCTGGTCGGTCGCGTCCACATGATCCCCTGGCCCCCTACCCCCGGAGAGACTGACGGAAAGATCCCGTATCAGTAGACTGGGATCGAGCCCTTCCCCGGGGCACCAAGGACTGGTGCCAACCCGCCGCGACACCGGTCCAGTGCGTTCACCGGCACTGCGCCCCCTGCATGTGCCCTGGCGGTAGCGTGACTGGCCGTGAGTGGGCATTGATGCATCAAAGCAGGTCGCAACACGTAGCCGGCTGCTAGCCCCCTCTGTCAGGGTGGTTGGAACCTCAGCTGTTAGAGTCTTAAACCAGAGCTGGGGGCAGTGAGAGGTTCCAATGAAGTACTCCGACGAACGACGTGAAGCGGTCCTGCGCAAGCTCGGCCCAC